>NZ_JBTZSU010000009.1:0-152300 GCF_054890965.1 Arthrobacter sp. C152 | reverse complement strand
CAACGTGACCATCACTCCGGCCACCGCAGCCTGACAAGCCCTACTTTCGTATTAGATCGGATCCAAAGGTCGGGCAGACCATTCGGCCAGCTCCCCGGCAACCTTCTCCGTGATGCGGCTGACGGTGTCTTTGGAGACCCTGGCGCCGTAGACCTCCTCGAAGTGCGCAGCGATTTCCCCGGTGGTCAGACCCCGTGCGGACAGCGAGAGGACGATCTGGTCGATCCCGTCCAGACGCCGTTTCCGTTTGGGAACGATCACCGGCTCGAACGAGCCGTCCCGGTCCCGGGGCACCTCAATCTCGACCGGGCCGATCTCGGTCAGCACGGTTTTTGATCTGGTGCCGTTGCGCATGTTGGCTGCGATCGGGGTCTGGCCGTGCTCGTGCCCGAGGTGCTCGGTCAGTTCCGCTTCCAGCGCGGTCTCCAGCACATTCCTCGTGAGCTGGTTCAGCAGCCCGCCAGGGCCTACCAGGCTCTCGCCCTGCTCCTTGGCCTGCGCGAGCAACCGCTCCGCAAGCTCCTTCTGATCGATGATCTCTCCCGTCACAGGATCGATCATCACCCCTGTGATCTCGGTCGTGGACTCTGACACGGCCGTCTCCTTTCGGATCAGGCCGGACCCTCACACACCGTTTTTCTTACAGTCCCTCTTTGTCTGTCGAAGTGGCGTGGTGACCGAGAGTGATTCATGGTTGGGGTCCCGAAGGGTGAACTGGCTTCGCGTCGGGCGGACTGTTTTGTAGGTGTGGGATCCCGGCGCGGCACCCGGCCTTCGGGCGTGTGCGTTGCGCTTCTCCTTGCCGCGCCGGGAATTTTTGACAGGTTTGTCGTCGCGGGCTGCTGGGAGATTGAAGTGTGCGCGTCGCCCCGCAGCTGGTAGGGCGTCAGCCGTGGGTAAAGTTGGGCTGTCTCTTTTCGACGAAGGCGCGCATACCTTCCTTTTGGTCCGAGCTGGCGAACACAGAGTGAAAAATCCTGCGTTCGAAGAGGATGCCGCTGTCCAGGGGCATTTGAAAGGCAGCATTCACTGCCTCCTTTGCCAGCATGACAATTGGCGCGGACTTCTCAGAGATAGCCTTCGCAGTTTCCAGGGCATCCTCCAGGAGCCTGTCGTGAGGGACAAGCCTTGCTACCAGACCGATGCGTTCAGCCTCAGCCGCGTCGATAGTGCGGCCCGTGAGGATCATCTCCATAGCCTTTGCCTTGCCGACGGCGCGCGTCAACCGCTGTGAACCTCCCATGCCAGGTATGACGCCCAATTTGATCTCGGGCTGGCCAAATCGCGCTGAGTCAGCTGCAATGATGAAGTCGCACATCATTGCCAGTTCACAGCCTCCGCCCAGCGCGTGGCCAGCGACGGCAGCAATTATCGGGGTCCGTACGGCGGCCAGACCGTCCCAGCCCTGCAGCCAATCGTCCAAGTACATATCCATGTAAGTCCGGGAAGACATCTCCTTGATGTCGGCCCCTGCGGCGAAGGCGCGATCGGATCCGGTCAGAAGGATGGCACCCGTATCAGGGTCCTTGTCTAAGCTTCTGGCAGCCGAGACGACTTCTTGCATGAGTTGAAGGTTCAGTGCGTTGAGAGCCTCCGGTCGATTCAGTGTGATGACGCCTACGCGTCCACTTTGCTTTACGGTGATGGTTCGAAAATTCATGCTCTTCCTCGAAGGAGGCTGCGTTAGGCAACTAGGAGTGGGTGTGGATTCCAACCGGGACCGACCGCTCTTCGGGCCCGTTGTAGGCACTGAGCGGGCGGATGAGGGTGTTGGAAGCGGCCTGCTCCATGATGTGGGCGGTCATGCCGGGGATACGGCTGGCGACGAAGATGGGGGTGAACATGGGGGTGTCGAAGCCGATGAGGTGATAGGCCGGACCCGAAGGGTAGTCAAGGTTTGGCTTGATAGCCTTGGCTTCGTCCATCGCCTGTTCGAGGCCGTTGTACAGTCCCAGAATTTCCGGCCTGCCGTAGTAGTCGATCAGCTTGTCCAGGGCCCCCTTCATGGTGGGCACCCGGGAATCGCCGTTCTTATAGACCCGGTGTCCGAAACCCATGACCTTTTTCTTCTCTGCGAGGGCTTCCTCCATCCAGGATTTGGCCCGGGTCGCGGCTTCGTCGAGAGATTCCTCCGGGCGTATGCCGATTTCAGTGAAGGTGTGCATGACTGCTTCATTGGCGCCGCCGTGCAGGTGACCTTTGAGCGCCCCGATGCCGGCTGTAACGGCGGAATGCAGGTCCGAAAGTGTGGACGTGACTACACGCGCAGTGAACGTGGAGGCGTTGAAGGAGTGCTCCGCGTACAGGATCATGGAGACATTGAAAGCCTCTACGACCGCGTCCGCGGGTTCTTCACCAAAGCTCATCCAGAGGAAATTGGCCGAGTAGCCCAGATCATCCCGAGGATTCACGAGATCCTGCCCGCGGCGGCGGCGCTGGTCGTAGGCAACAACGGCAGGCATGGCCGCAAACAGATCAATGGCCTTTGTCAGGTTTGCCTCTGGTGAGGAGTGCTCGGACAGCGGGTGACGCGCGCCGAGGACGGATGCTGCGGTGCGGCAGACGTCCATCGGATGAGCGGACTTAGGCAGCGAATCAATGATCATTTTGAGAGCCGGATCGAGGCTCCTGCTTGCACGCTCGCGAGCAGTGAACTCCGCAAGTGCGCTTTCTGAGGGCAGCTCAGCGTTCCAGAGGAGGTAGGCGACCTCTTCGAAGCTGCACCGAGCGGCGAGTTCCTGAACCGGGTAGCCGCGGTACAGCAGGGAGTTGGTATCCGGGTTGACCTTGGAAATGGCGGTGTAGTCCACCACGACCCCAGTGAGGCCTTTTCGAATGTCTGTATCAGTCATGCTGAACTCCTTCGTTGCATTACGTGTGTTAGCGGATATTAGGGATCTGGAAGTTGAAGACGTCGGAATCGAATTTGTTGTAGGCCTCGTAGTCCACCAAGTCATAAAGACGCGCACGAGTGAGCATTTCGGGGACGCGGACCTGCTGTGTTCCGAGGCTTCTGAGCGTGTCCAAAACCCGTTCAGCAGCGCCCATGGCGCTGCGGAGCAGGGTCACCGGATAGATCACCATGTTGACGCCTACGTTCTGCAGTTGGTCTTTGGTGAACAGGTCGCTTTTGCCGAACTCGGTCATGTTGGCAAGGATCGGCACGTCGACGGCGTCCCGAATGGCACGGAACTCGTGCAGGTCTCGCATGGCCTCGGGGAAGATGGCGTCCGCGCCGGCGTCGACCAAGGCCTTTGCCCGGTCTTTGGCTGCCCGGAGTCCATCCACGGCGCGGATGTCGGTGCGGGCCATGATCAGGAAGTTGGGGTCGCGGCGGGCGTCGGCGGCTGCCCTGATCCGCTTGGTGGCCGTGTCGAGGTCCACCACGTTTTTCCCATCCAAATGGCCGCAGCGTTTGGGGTTGAACTGGTCCTCGATGTGGAGACCGGCCAGGCCTGCATTCTCGATTTCCTGGACGGTGCGGGCAACGTTCATCGGTTCGCCGAAGCCAGTATCCGCGTCCACGATCGCGGGCAGGTCGGTCATCCGGGCGATCTGACCGGCACGGGTGGCTACCTCGGTGAGCGTGGTGAGCCCGATGTCCGGCAGGCCCAAGTCATTGGCCAAGACGGCGCCGGAAATGTAAACGCCCGCGAAGCCCTTTTCCTCGATCAGCCGCGCCGAAAGTGGGTTGAAGGCGCCGGGAAACTGCGCGATGGGCCCGGATCGCAGGAGTTCCCGCAGTCTAACGCGTTTCCACTCGGGCGTTGTTCCTGAATACAGCATTTAGAACAGCCCCTGTGGTGCTGCGTTGAGGTCGATGACGCCGGGGGCGGCGGTGATGTTTAACTGGTCCAGCTCGCCCGGGCCCAGGTCCGGAAGGGCTTCGGCAGCAGCGAGGAAACGCTCGATTTCGGCATCCTCGACGAGCCCGGCCGCAAGGGTGCGGAACTTGTGCACGTACTGTTCGCGGGCGAAGGGCCGGGCCCCAAGCGGGTGGGCGTCGGCCACAGCGATCTCATCGGTGATGATGGTGCCGTCGGTAAGGGTGATTTCCACGGATCCGCCGAAGGCTTTTTCGTTGGTGTCCAGGGAGTGGTAGCGGCGGGTCCACTCCAGGTCTTCCTCGGTGGTCACCTTGCGCCACAGCTCGACGGTGTCAGGCCGGGCGGCGCGTTCGGGGGCGTAGGAATCCACGTGGTGCCAGGCCCCGTCCTGGAGCGCGACGGTGAAGATATACGGGATGGAGTGGTCCAGCGTCTCCCGTGAGGCGGTCGGGTCATATTTCTGCGGATCATTGGCGCCGGACCCGATGACGTAGTGAGTGTGGTGGCTCGTCCTAATTTGCACCGACTTCACGTTTGCGGGGTCGGTGACCTCCGGGTAGTCCTTGTGCAGCTTCCGAGCGAGGTCGATTAAGGCCTGGGCCTGGTATTCGGCGGAATGTTCCTTGGTGTAGGTATCCAGGATGGCGCGCTTGGCCTCGCCGGCCTCGGGTAGCGGGACCTCATAGGTGGCCCCCGGGCCATCCAGCATCCAGGCGATAACGCCGTCCTCGCCTTCGTAGATCGGCACCGGGGAGGTCTGTCCGCGCATGGCACGGTCCGCGGCTTCAACGGCCATCTTCCCGGCGAAGGCGGGGGCGTGCGCTTTCCAGGTGGAGATCTCGCCCTTACGTGACTGCCGAGTGGCGGTAGTGGTGTGCAGCGCCTGACCAACAGACTGGAAGATGGTCTCGACATCAAGGCCCAGCAGGGTGCCAATCCCTGCTGCGGCGGAGGGGCCGAGGTGGGCGACGTGGTCGATCTTGTGCTTGTGCAGGCAGATCGCCTTCACAAGGTTCACCTGAATTTCGTAGCCGGTGGCAATGCCCCGGATCAGGTCCTTTCCGCTGGAACCCATGTGTTGCGCGACGGCCAGGATCGGCGGGATGTTGTCGCCCGGGTGTGAATACTCGGCAGCCAGGAACGTGTCGTGGTAATCCAACTCTCGTACAGCAACGCCATTGGCCCAGGCAGCCCATTCCGGCGAGACCCGTTCGCCGACGCCGAAGACCTTAGCCCCCTTTCCGCCGGTACTGGGGCTGTGGGCCAGTGCCTGGGCGCGGGCGGCCACGATCGGCGCCCGGTTCAGCGAGGCAATGGCCACGGACGCGTTATCGATGACGCGGTTGATCACCATATCAGCCACTAGCGGTGTAACTTCTACATCGTCAGCAGCGACCACCGCGATCTTGTACGCCAGCTGCTCCTCGCGAGCAAGGTTCTCTTCACTCTTGTATACACGGACGGAATGTTTATTCTTCACGTTGATTCTTTCAGGATTGCGGATGATGGGATTTCTGGACCGCGCAGGCGTGGCACTTTTGCCGTGTCGTTGAGGAGGGGGAGCTAGTTCCGGTAGAGCAGCAGCGCTTCGCCCTGTCCACCGCCACCGCAGAGGGCGACTGCCGCCCGGCCGGACCCCCGGCGGAACAGTTCGTTGGCGGCATGAAGTGCCAGGCGCGCCCCCGAAGCTCCGATGGGATGGCCCAAAGCGATGGCCCCGCCGTGTATGTTGCAGCGGTCCAAGGGAATTCCCAACTCGTTCAGCGACTGAACCGCGACGGCGCCGAAGGCCTCATTGATCTCGATGAAGTCGAGATCTTCTGCGGTCCACCCGGCCCGTGCCAGCGCCGCACGGGTGGCGTTCGAGGGCTGTGAATGCAGTGAATTATCAGGACCAGCTACTTGGCCAGGGGCGCTGACGACGGCAAGGATCTCAAGTTGGAGTCGTTCAGCGTTGGCGCGACTTGTGAGGACAAGGGCTGCAGCTCCATCGGAGAGGGGCGAGGCGTTTCCTGCCGTGATGCTGCCATCGGCAGCAAAGGCGGGACGTAATTGGGACAGGACACCGACGTCGGTGCCCGGTCTTATCTGTTCGTCCCTGTCAAGAACCAGCGACTGTCCTTTCCTCCTGCCGTCAACAGTGATGGGTACGATTTCGTCCTTGAACACTCCTTCGTCGGCTGCCTGAGCAGCTCGCCGATGGGACGCCGCCGCCACCTCGTCTTGTTGGCGTCTCCCTATGCTGTGCACCTGGTTGCCTCGTTCAGTCAGGAGGCCCATAGAGATGCCTTCCTGTGCGTCGCTGAGGCCGTCACTGACAAGGGAATCGATCAAGTTGCCGCCGCCGTATAGCCATCCTTGGCGCGAGCCAGGCAGCAGGTGTGGACTCCGACTCATGGATTCCTGCCCGCCGGCAACCACCACTTCCGCGTCACCGGCGCGGATGAGGCGTGCAGCATCTATGACGGCGGTAAGCCCGGACAGGCAAACTTTGTTTATTGTGGTCGCAGGTACTTTCCCGCTAATTCCAGCTTTTAGCGCGGTCTGGCGGGCCGGATTTTGTCCTGAGCCTGCCTGCACAACCTGGCCCATCACCACGGCATCTACCAGGCCCGGATCGATGCCGGCCTTTTCAAGTGCTGCGCTTACTGCTGCTGCACCGAGTTCTACCGCGGTCAGTCCCGCCAACTGGCCGTTGAGCTTGCCTTGGGGGGTTCGGGCACCACCGATAATCACTACATCCTCCGGGCGGGAGGGTATTTCATGTGTTGGCTTGCTGTGCATGCTTTGTCCTTCGAAATCAGTGTTGATGTGCGGGGCTACCGGGAGGCCATTCGCAGCGCCCCATCCATCCGGATGATTTCCCCGTTGAGATAGTCGTGGTCGATGATTGACAACGCCAGTTGAGCGAATTCCTCGGGGCGGGCTAACCGTTTGGGGAAGGTGACGCCGGCGGCAAGTCCCTGACGCACTTCATCGCTCACAGAGGCCATCATGGGGGTTTCGACGATGCCGGGTGCTATGGCATTTACCCGTATTCCATACTGGGCAAGGTCCCTGGCTGCAGGAAGGGTGAGGCCTACAATGCCGGCTTTTGACGAGGCGTAGGCGGCTTGGCCAATCTGCCCTTCGAAGGCAGCGATGGAAGCCGTGTTGATAATTACACCGCGTTGACCATCACTATCCGGGTCTGTGCGTGAGATGGCTTCAGCCGCGGAGGCGAGAACGTTGAAGGATCCGACGAGGTTTACTTCGATGACCTTTGCGAAGAGTGAGAGGTCATGTACGCCTCTTTTCCCGAGGATTCGCATTGTTGGGAGAATGCCTGCGCAATTGATTACTGTCCGCAGGGGCTTATCGGCCGAGGCTTTCAAAACGACGTCACGGATCTGAGCAACGTCGGTCACGTCGGCCTCGACGTACTCCACGCCGTTCACCGGCTGACTCTTTCCGATGGAGTCGCCGAGGTCGACGGCAAACACGTTTGCGCCCCGTTCGGCGAGAACCCGGGCGGTGGCTGCGCCAAGACCTGACGCGCCGCCGGTAACGATTGCTGCAGTATTGCTGAGCTCCATATTAATTGCTCCTCTGTGTAGGGCGCTTGCTTCCGGGACGGTGCAGGTGGTGATGCGGCTGATATTGGGGGGCGGCAAGGGCTTTGGGTCAGGCGAACGCAGAGATACCTGTCAGGGCCCGCCCGACCAAGAGAGTGTTGATTTCATGGCTGCCCTCGTAGGAGTAGATGGCTTCCGCGTCAGCGAAGATTTTCGCCATCTCGAAGTCCGTGCTGATTCCATTGCCTCCCACGATTGACCTACCGAGAGCAACGGTCTTGCGCATCCGCTCTGTGCAGGTTGCTTTTGCCAGCGCAGCATGGTCCATGGTGAGAAGGCCCGACTCCGTGAGGCGTGCGAGTTGGATCATCAGGGAAAGGGACATGGTTGCGTTTCCTATCATTCGAGCCAGTTGGGCCTGAATGAGCTGGAAGGAAGCAATCGGTTTGCCGAATTGCTTACGCTGGAGCGCATATGCCCTCGCAACATCGAATGCTGCAAACTGCTGGCCGACGGCCTGCCAACTGACCCACACCCTTGAGTGAAGGAGGAGAGAGTTGGCGTCCCGGAACGTTCGTGTTCCTGGCAGCCAATTGGTGAACGGGATTCTGACGTTATCCAGAGTGATGTTGGCATTCTGGATAATGCGGACAGCTGCCTTGTTGGGTATGGCTTCAGTGCGGAAACCCTCGGTGCCTTTCTCGACAATGAACCCCTTAATCTGGTCGTCCGCTGTATCGCGGGCCCAGACCAGGACGTAATCCGCGAAGGTACCGTTGCCGATCCATCTTTTGTGCCCATTCAGAATCCATTCATCTCCACTTCGGGTTGCAGTGGTTTCCATCTGCCTGGAAATGTCGGACCCGTGCAGGGGCTCCGTAAGGGCGAAGGCTCCTATTTTTTTCAGGGACAGCAAGTCTGGAAGCATGGTCTGACGATGCTCATCGGAGCCCAATTCGCGGATCGCTGTGGTGAACAGTTCGTCATGGACGCCAAAGAACGTGGACACGGAAGTATCCGCGCGTGTAAATTCCATCTGGATCAATCCGGCCAATAGATGCCCACGGCTATTCAGTCCGGTCAATTGCTGTTTGCCCAGTTTGGGCAGGAGCTCGAATGGGAATTCCGCTCGATTCCAAAAATCGACGGCAATGGGGCGTACTTCCTGCTGGAAAAAGTTGCGGGCTTGGGCGAGCTGGGCCTGCTCGGCTACGGTGAGGAGGCCCGAAAGGTAAAGAAGATCCGCCTCGGGGTACGGCGGCAAATTGTCCTGAACTCCTGGCGCTGCGGACGCAGGCGGGGGCCCTTTCTGGAGCACCGGCATGGTTCCTCTTCTCTGACGTTTAGTTTGTTGTTTGACGGTTCTGGTTCGGCCACGGCCACGGGGCAGCTTGCCCATGGCCTTGAAAGTTCGATGGGATAAAGCTTCTGGCCGTATCTTTGTCCACGAACTGGCGGCAAAGTCCTTCTCCTTGTGGGAGCCGAACGATGCTGTGGTCGGCCATACCACTAACCCGCCATCACATTTGTTCGGAATGAGCGTCGATGTTGCCTGACTTCAACCGACGTCCGATTGGGATGGTCTGTCATCTGCCACTAGGGAGCGGCCTCGTGATGGCGGCCGCACCCGGGAGTTGGGTTGTGACCCGTGGGTGGTTTAGAGCAGTGCCAGACCGGGTTCCCTAAGGAGCGCGGCTGTGTCTGCCAAGAGTTGTGAGCCCTGCTGTCCATCCATGACCCGGTGGTCAAAGGACAGTGCTAGCTGGAGGACCGATCGAGGCTCGATTCTTTCGCCATGTTCGTCCTCTACGACCCAAGGAGTCCGACGAACTGTTCCTACAGCCAGGATCGCGGCCTCCCCTGGGTTGAGGATTGGTGTGCCCGTATCAATTCCGAAAACGCCGATATTCGTGATCGTGACTGTGCCGTTGGTCATCGCCGCTTGTTCGGTCTTGCCCGACCTGGCTGTAGAAGCCAGGTCACCGATCGCTGTCGCTAGTTCAGCGAGACCCAGACACTGGGCACCCTTGATGTTGGGCACGATCAGCCCTCTCGGTGTAGCCGCCGCAATGCCTAGGTTGACTTCGCGGTACTGGACAATTTCCTGTGCGGCTTCATCCCACTTCGAGTTCGCCTCGGGCGTCCGCTGAATGGCCTTCAGGAAGGCGCTTGCGACGAAGGCGAGCGGTGTGAGCTTGACGTCGGAAAACTCCCTGCGGCGGCCTATTTCGGATTTCAATACCAGAGTCCGTGAAATGTCGACTGTAACGAATTCCGTGACGTGCGGTGCTGTAAATGCGGACTGCACCATGGCAGCCGCAGTGTGTTTCCGCACCCCCTTGATAGGAATACGAATGTCGCCGCCAGCGACGGGGTTTACCTGTGCTTTCAGACCACCAATCGGGGTGTCACTGAAACCATTGTCGCTGGCGTGTGCCCTGAGCACATCTTCGCGGGTGCATATGCCGCCAGGCCCGGTGGGTTCGACGGCAAGCAGATTAAGGCCAAGGTCTTTTGCCAGCTTTCTGACCGGCGGGGTCGCCTTTGGGCGCCCGGTTTCGGCAGGGGGCTGAACCGCCGGACTATCCTTAACTTCGCTTGGGACGGCTCGGGCGCGGCGTCGCTTACTTTGTACTTCACGCGCTCCATAGCCAACCAGGAGTTTGGGATCTTCCTCATCCGCGGTGGCTGTTGACTCTGGGGACGTTCCTGGCCTGTCGGATCCGTCAGCAGGCTCAGGGGATGAAGTCACAATGCTGATGATTGGCCGTCCTACATCAACCGTCTCCCCTTGCGCGGCCAGCAATTCGCTGACTTCACCTGCAAATGGGCAAGGGAGTTCTACCAGCGATTTTGCTGTCTCGATCTCTACGATGGCTTGGTTAACCGTGACTTGGTCGCCTTGTTTGACAAGCCAATTGATGATTTCTGCCTCGGTGAGGCCTTCACCCACATCCGGCAGGGCGAATTGTTTTACGATCATGGTTCATCTCGTCCGTTAGTAGTTGAAGCTGCGGTCAACCGCATTAAGGATTCTGTCCAGCCCGGGAGGCCACCACTCTTCTTCCAGCCTGCTTGAGGGTGGGTGTGACGTACCCGGCGACCCTGATTGCTGGGGCTCCAAGAATGGAATGCCGCGCTATGCACCAAGGACGCGATCTCTCCTCTGATTCCTGCGCCAGGGGAGGCCCCGTGGGCTACCGCTAACCGCCCCGTTCACTTCACGGAACTGATTCGCGTCGGGGCCGATCAACAAAACCTCACACATGTATGCCTCCATATCTATGGGTAGCAGTGCTGATTGATCTGATGCATAAGCTTGAGATGTGCCTGCGGCTATGGTCAACTTATAGGCAGTTAACTAAGCATCAGACGTAGATGAGGGAAACTTTGCGGGATTCAGCTGGACGAAATGATTAGTATCGACAGGCTCGACTCAGAGCTCCTGAAGAGGCTCGACAACAACGCCCGTACGGGCGTCGCAGACCTTGCCGCCCAACTGGGCATCTCCCGAAACACGGTCCTGGCCCGACTCCAAGGTCTGGAAAAGCGGGGTGTACTCCAGAGATACCGGCCGGTTGTGGACCTAGAGGCGGCCGGAATCCCCGTGCAGGCCTTTGTCGGTCTCGAACTCGATCAGCGACGTCTAAGCACCGTCGTCGAAGCACTCAGACAGATCCCGGAGGTCCTCGAAGTCACGACCCAGGCCGGCAGGGAAGACTTATTGGTAAGAGTGGCATCCGCAACACTCCAGGAACTTCAGGCTGCCGCAGCAAGGATGGTCGATATCCCCGGTGTCAGACATACGAATACAACCCTTACGGTATCGACGCCCCTCCCCTATCGCGTGCAGCCGCTTCTTGACCATTTGACGAGGGATTTAGGCTGGGGACGTTCTACTCCGCTCCCCGACTGACCCAGCCCTGCCAGCCGCGCCGACGGCCGCACAACAACTTGCACTCGCGGGCTGAGGCGTCAACGATGGTCGAAAAGTAGCCGTGGTTAGCCCTTGGCGTTCAGTGGTCGTTGCAACACTTGAGTGATTTAGGAGTTGCAATTGGCAGAGATGAAAGGCCCAGGAAGTCCCGGGAGCGCCTCCGAAGGACGCTCCCATCTCACATGAGAGGCCGACAGTGATCTCCGTCCGGTTCCTTTCTGGGTTCGAGCGGATTACGAACCCGGACCTGCTGCAGGCCCGGCGTAGCATCCGTGCCATATCCAAGGCACTCGGACGCAGTCCTTGGACCATAAGCTGTGAGATCCGCCGGAACACTCATGAGCCCTCTGGCAACTACCGTCCGCGAACGGCTCAGTCAGGCCGAGCACCGACGAAGCCGGTCGGGTAGGTTCCCGCTCGAGGACCTTAGCTCTATTGGGCATCAGCAAAGGGATGCCCCGTTATGGTGTCGGTGACGGTCGAAAAGTGAGCCATTGTGACGGCTTGGCGTCTAGTGGTCGTTGCAACACCTGAGCGTTTAGGAGTTGCAATTGGCAGAGATGAAACGACCACGAAAGTCACGGGGAGCCCCTCCAAAGAACGCTGCACGGGCTCACTATGATCAGCTGATGAAACAGGGAATAGGCAATTCCGAAGCATGCCGAATCGTCGGAATCAGCCGTAGTTCCGGCACCCGATGGCGGCATGGTCACACCGTTGTTCTGAAGTCCGGGGACATCAAGAGGGTTGCTCCCATCTCGCATAAGAGGCCGGTCGATATCTCCGCCCGGTTTCTCTCTGAGTCGGAACGAATCACGATCGCAGATCTCCTGCATGCCCGGCGGAGCATTCGTTCCATCGCGATGGAACTCGGGCGCAGTCCGTCCACCGTGAGCCGAGAGATTCGCCGCAACATTCACCAACCCTCTGGAAACTACCGTCCGCGGACAGCACAGCGCATCGCCGAACGTAGACGGAGCCGCCAACGGACCGGCAAGATCGCAGCCACCCCGGAGCTGCAGGAGTTCGTGCGTGAACATCTGATGCAACGCTGGAGCCCTCGCCAGATCAGCAACCGTCTACGCGCTAATTTCCCGGGACAACCCGAGATGCACGTCGCGCCCGAGACTGTTTATCAAGCGCTGTATGGGCGAGGAAGCCTGGATTTGGCCGTGGATCCTGCTGTCTCGCTGCGCAGCGGGCGGACCGGCCGCCGGCCGCGCCGCCGGAAGGAGCACCGGACAAGCGATTCCCGGACATGGTCATGATCCGGGACAGGCCCGCGGAAGTGATCGGCAGACCATCGCCACACTGGTCGAACGGACCACACGTTTCATCATCCTCGTGCACCGGGCAGGAAACCGTGGTGCTGAAAATCTGCGCGATCGGCTAGCTGATTCGATGACCCTGCTCCCGCCGCACCTGCGCCGTTCTTTGACCTGGGATCAGGGCACTGAAATGGCTTGCCACCAGGATTTCACGCGGCAGACGCTGATTCCGGTTTATTTCTGCGACCCGGCGAGCCCCTGGCAGCGCGGCTCAAACGAGAACACTAATGGCTTGCTCAGGCAATATTTCCCGAAAGGAACAGACCTCGGCATCCACAGCCCAGAACACCTCACCATGGTCGCTGCTGAACTCAACCGCCGACCCCGCGAAATCCTGGGTTGGCAGAGCCCCATGGAGCACCTGGCTAGACTGACGTCACCGGCGATAGAACCATAAACCGTTGCAACGACCACTGAACTCCGCCGCCCGCGAAATGGCTCACTTTTCGACCATCACTGACATATGGTCTGGAGTGTGGGCGCCTTCACGGTACGTCTGGGCTGCTTTGGTGCCAGTTTCATCTGACCGCTGACATCCGAGGTCAGAATCTTGGTTTGGCGGTGAAACCAAAGCGGTTGGCGGCCCGTGGAGGCCACCAAATTCATGGAGCTGGCTAGGAACGATGGGCTCGCCTCAGACAGCTCGGCCAGTGACGAGCGCATACGTAGGTAGTTTTCAGCACTAGGGTGGCCGGACGCCCTAGTGGTGGGGCGCCCGGCCGTTATTGCTCGGGGCGCAGAACGGAGTGTCCCCGCGCCTATCCGGCTGCCCTACATCCGCCCCATAGGGCTGAGGTGAACAATAGAACGAGTGCGGGCGACCGTTATCGAATAGTCGTTATGAACCTCGTTGGGGTGTTGAGCTGATTCGCTCCTAAAGCGACCCGCGTCCAGGATCGATTCCTATTCCTCTTGGTCTTGCCGAAAAGGTAGATGGAGTGCCGGCAGGAGGTAATAAGTATCCGTCAGGCGTCGGACGGGTGGCGAGGAATACCCAACTTATGCTCGATGACTGGCATGCAGTGGTTCGGGAACGTTGGAGGGGACGCCAACTATCTGCTCAATCTGCTGTTTTACCTCTTCCGAGATGCGTCCCGCGGTTAGAGCGATGTCCGCTGCGGCTTCGGACATTACCCGGTACACAGGAAGGCTTTCCGGCGTTCGTTCCGCGAGGGCACGGATGTGCTCAGTGACTGTTCCGATGTCACCGCGCACTACCGGCCCGGTGGCGCCGGCAGCGCCTTTCAGCAGGGCGTTATCCAGTGCTGCCGCCAGCGCCGGGCGAAGCACTTCAGAGGTGTCGTTGACCGAGATGCTGGCGAGCATGGCCGATGACTGAACAATCAGAGTGACCAGGTGATTGGTGGCATGGGCCATAGCCGCGTGGTACAGAACCCGGTCGGATTCGGCAACCTTGAAGGGGATTCCGCCCATGTCATGGACGAGGCCTTCTGCGGTCTGCCGCGCACCATCTTCAGCCGTGACGGCAAACCGAGCACCGGTAATGCGGCTCAGTTCCGTGTCGCGGTCTCCGCTGAAAGCCATTGCCGGGTGCAGTGCAATCACCGAGGCTCCTTGGTCCCCCAGGGGGTTAAGCACCGCAGCCCCGTATCTTCCGCTGACGTGAACGACGTTGACGCCGAGCCAGTCTTGTCGCTCGGCGGCCAGTGCCTGGGCGAGGCCTTGCAGGACGTCGTCGGGCACGGCGAGAAGTACAAGGTCGGCTCCGGCGGTAGCTTCAGCCACCGTTGAGGCTGCCTGGAAGTCCCCTAGTGTTTCCCGCGCGCCCTCTACGGCAGCTGGCGACGGGTCCCACACGGAAACCACGGTGTGACCTGCGCGAACCAGCGCTGTTGCGAGAACGATGCCGACCTTCCCCGCTCCAACCAGACCGATTGAGTGCTGCTGACTAATATGCATTGGCGTTACTTTCTGACTTGTGGGCGTGTTCCTTGCCCAGGGATTTGCCGACAAGAAGCATGCCGACGGCCGCGACCAGCAAGAAGCCGGCACTAACCAGGATCGCTTGTGAACTCGACGCTGCCGTCGCATTTTCACCGCGGATGAGACCGACCATGTAGGGGGCAACGAAACCAGCTACGTTCCCGATGGCGCAGACCAGGGCGATGCCGCCGGCTGCGGCCACTCCGGTGAGCAACCGGGGAGTGATGGACCAAAATACAGGGAGGGTTGAGAGGCACCCGATCGCGCCGACACAGAAACCGACCATGGCAACCACGGGTGCCGAACCCAGAGTCAGAGCAGCCATGACCAAGCCACCTGCGCCCAGGGCAGACGGTACTACATAATGCAGCACACGTTCCCCTGTTCGGTCAGATCGCCGGGAGATGAGGAACATCGCGACAGAGGCGAAGATGTAAGGAACGGCAGTGATGAAACCTACCTGAAGGATCGAGAAGGTGCCCATCTGTTTGATGATCGCAGGAAGAAAAAACGCCAGTGCGTAGATTGGGATGATCATGCTAAAGAACACCACTGCCATGCCAAGCACACGAGGGTTGATAAACGCCTGGCGCAGCGTCCCTGACTGGTGAGTTGTATCCTCTTCACTCTTTTCCTTTGCCAAAGCCGCCGTCAGCCACCTACGTTGGCGTTCGTCAAGCCACTTTGCACGGGTGGGAGTATCCGTCAGGAAGGCAAGTACGAGCACGGCGACAAACAAACATGGAATTCCTTCGAGGAAGAACATGAAGCGCCAACCTTCGACGCCGAAGGGATTGAAGCCCATCAGCCAGCCGGACAACGGGGACCCGAACGCTGATGAAAGCGGCACGGCCAGATAGAACAGCGCGATGAGTCGGGCGCGGCGGGCGGACGGTATCCACTGCGTGAGGTAGAGGATCACACCCGGCACGAGCCCTGCCTCCGCGGCACCCAGCAGGAATCTGAGAATGTAGAAAGCCATCTCATTTTGCACGAAGGCCATGCCCATGGCTGCGAGTCCCCACGTAACCATGATGCGTGTAATCCATAGCCTCGCTCCGACCCGGTAGAGGATCAGGTTGCTCGGTACTTCAAACAACACATAGCCGATGAAGAACAAGCCAGCGCCAAGCCCATATGCCGCCTCGCTCAGCTCCAGGGAGGTCTGGAGATGATCTTTTGCGATCCCGATGTTGGTTCTGTCGAGATAGTTAAGGATGTAGACGACGAACAGGAGCAGACCAAGCCGCCACGTTACAAGTCGCATGGTGCTTCGCTCGAGTCCCGGCGTCCCGTCGAGGAACCCGGTGGCGTTGTCGAGTGCCACTGTTACCTTCTTTCGTTGCCCGCGGGCGCGATTTAGCGCCATCTCATGGCGAGTTAGGGAGGCTATAATCCAGGCCAAAAGCTCTTCCCGAAACGCCATCGCCGCGATCCTCCACATTGAGCCGCGCAGCGTTTCGGGGTTAGAGCGCCGATAGTAGGAAGTGACCGGAACTCTTTGGATCCAGAACCCTCACAAACCCCATGATAACTGTGACTTGCGGAATAGAACATGTCAATAGGCCGAAGTACTCCCGAATTCGCGCTTCTGTGCGAGGAGGCCGTACGGCGAAGTGTGTATTTCACAGGTAAGACCAGTAATCCGACGGCCACTCTCTTCAGATCACAAGAGTCTGCGCGTGTCCGGCAGCCCAGTTCGGCGCCCGGAGCAATCTGCTGGCTCTGCGCCTGTCCGCGTGCCTTCCATGCTCGACTAAGCTTGTACTAACGAAAGGTTGTGAGTGGTGGTTGGTTCCCAGTCAGTCCAACACGGTGGCGGCGACGGCCTTGTTGATGCTCCCGCCCGGCGCAGGGTCCCTTTGGTGGACGAAATCACGGTGCTTCTGCGCGAGCGGATCTATTCGCAGCAGTACCCGACAGGGGCCTGGCTAAAGCAGGAGGAACTCTCCGAGGAACTGGGCGTAAGCCGGACGCCTCTGCGCGAAGCGCTGCGCCGGCTGGAACAAGAAGGACTGATCAAGTCTGACTCCCGCCGGGGGGTCAGAGTCATTTCAGGCGATGCGACGACTCTGCTCGCAGCTTACGAGTTGCGTGCTGTTATCGACGGTTTAGCGGCGCGCTTGGCCGCGGGCAATGTCTCGGCTGCACGCCTTCGTGATCTCCGGCAAGTTATTGCTGCACAGCGCAAGGCCGTCGACCCTTGGAACCCCCGGGGATATTCAAAGCTGAATGTCGATTTACACGAGATGATCGTGCAAATGACAAACAACGAGTTCGTGATTGCCCAGACTTCCATTATTCGAATGACAGCTCAGGTATTTGCCCCCGTTGCGATGATCGAGCCCAGCAGTGCACTGCGGGCCATCGATGAGCACACAGCAGTTGTGGACGCGATCGAATTGGGGGATGGTGTTACGGCCGAGCGCTTGGCCAGGGACCACATCGAGAAAACGATCCACCAGCTACGCAGCGGCGCCCCGCGTGAGTCCTCAGTCGAATATTTTCAGGCGCCCGCTTAGCGAATCGGCGCCCATGCGGGGATGAAAAGTATGGGGCTGGCTTGGCCCGATGGCTAGAACCCTCGCTCGATGCTTCTAGCCGTGTACAGCAGGCATCCCGAGTTCTTGACTGGGTGCCTGCTGTACAACGGGGGGTCAGATCGCGGCCATCGCCGTCATGATGGACGTCTCTCCGATCTGGGAATCTACGCCCGTTTCGTCCGCGATGCGCTCTGCGATACGATCGCCGATCTGCACCGTCGTTGCACCCATACCCGCTCCGGCCAAAGCAGGCAGTTCACCCAGCACAGAGGCCGCTGCATTCTCCAGAACCAGCGCTGCTTTACCTTCGCCCAAGGATGCCAGGCATAGTGCGGCGGAAAGTACAGCTGCCGCCGGGTTTGCCCATCCCTTTCCGGCAATGTCAGGCGCGGACCCGTGGACGGGTTCAAACATGCTGGGTGCGGTGCCGTCCAAGTTGAGGTTGGCGCTGGCCGCAACGCCGAGGCCTCCTTGGATGGTGGCGCCCAGGTCCGAAATGATATCGCCGAAAAGGTTGTCAGTCACGATTACGTCGAATCGCTCGGGGTTCATGGGCATGTGTTGGCACATGGCATCAGCATGGACGTAGTCGACTTCGACGTCACTGTACTGGGCCGCGTGCTCGTTGACGACGCTTTGCCACAGTTCACCTGCGTGGACGAGGACATTCTTCTTGTGGCAGAGCGTCAGCTTTCCGCGGCGTGCCTGTGCGAGGCGGAAGGCGTAATCGACGACGTCGGAGATGGCCTGGGCGGTGTTGACGGATTCCTGCAGTGCTACGGCATTCCTGGTCCCGGCATGGACAGTCGAACCTCCGCCGACGTACATGCCCTCGGTATTCTCACGGACGACCACAAAATCGCAGCGGCCTGGTTCGAGGTCTCTGATGGGGGTTGGGACTCCCGGATAGAGACGCACCGGTCGAAGGTTGACCTGCTGGCGAAGCTCGCGGCGCATCCGCAGGATCAAACCTCGTTCGAGGATGCCCGGGGTTACCCGGGGATCTCCCATGGCCCCGAACATTATGGCGTCGTGGGCACGGAGCCTGTCTATTGTACCCGGGTCAATCAGCGTTCCCGTCTCGAGATATGCCTGCGCACCCAGCGGATATTCCGTTGTCTGCAGACCAAACCCGAAACGGCTGGCGGCGGCTTGCAGCGCTTTTACGGCCTCCCGGTTGACCTCCGGGCCGATGCCGTCGCCATGAATGATGGCCAAGTCATAAGTAGTCAAGAATATCGAGTCCTAATTCGTGAGATCGAAGTCGCGCCAGAGTTTGCCGTCCCCGTGGACGGCATCTCTTCGGTCATGCTCCACTGGTGTCGGACGCAACAAGAGATGCCGTCATTCTGAAGGCCGGTCCCTCATTGGAGATGCCACTTACACGCCTGTGCGGAACGCTCCGGATCCCGAAGATGCAGCAGGCAATGCAGCTGCCTGCTCGGATTTTCTCAAGTCCGAGGACTCATACCGTCTCTGGATCCAGAGACTCAAGTATCGCGAGATGCGAGTCTTGCGTCAACAGTTCTTGCCCATTGCATTGAGGATAACGGCGCTCATTCAGGGCCGCAGGACCCGTTTTGGCCACGTCGAATAGTCCGGTTCAAACCCCTGCGCTTGACGTGGGGCTACTCACTAGCGCATTCTTTTAGGTATCACCGGCCTTACCAGTGCCGACAATGAACCCCAAAGGAGTGGACTCAACAGTGGGCCTTTTCAAACCCCCTTACCCCAATGGACTGCCTATTGCCGGAGAATGGGTTACCGACGGCGTCGGTACATCCACCATTTCGTTTCCCTACGACGGCTCCGAGGTGGCGCAGGCCCCGGTCGGCACAACCGACCATGCGAGACAAGCACTTGATGCCGGCCTCACCGCCCAGCCACTGGTTGCAGCCCTGCCTGCAGCGACCCGCCGCCAGCTGCTGCTGGATGTCCGTCATACCCTTGAGGAGCGCCGCTCGGAATTTGAACAGCTGCTGGTGGCAGAGACGGGCAAGCCTCTTGTGGATTGCCGAACAGAGGTCAGCCGCGCCCTCTTCACCTGGGCCGCTGCCGCCGAGGCCATTTCAGCCCTTCATGGGGAGACGGTCCCGCTCGATATCCAGGCCGGTGGAGAAGGAATGATCGGGTACTGGACTCGCAAGCCCATTGGCTTGGTTGTCGGTATCGCCGGGTTCAACTATCCGCTGCTACTGGCCACCCACAAGATCGCACCTAGCATCGCCGCTGGATGCGCTGTTATCTGCAAGCCGGCACCCAATACCCCCTTGTCGACCCTATGGCTGGTTCACCTGATTCGTCAGTCCGCCCAGGCCCTGAACGTCACCGAGGACATTGTTCAGATGATCACAGGCGGCCCGGAAGTCGGCAGCGTCCTTACCAGCGATCCCCGGATCGGTGCTGTCAGTTTCACGGGTTCTGCGGCTGTCGGACACCAAATTGCGCGGGACTGCGCGCCGCGCAAGGTACTACTTGAGCTCGGATCCAACGCTGCACTGATTGTGGCATCGGATGCTGATCTGGATGCAGCCGCCGACGCCGTCATCCGCGGCGGCTTCTACGGCAACGGGCAGGCATGCATATCAGTCCAACGCATCGTTGCTGACGAAAGCATCATCACTGACCTTTCCAAACGGGTGGTGGAGCGAATGGGAGAGGTGGTAGTCGGGGACCCCAGAAATGAAAAAACTCGGGTAGCCAAACTCATCAACGAAGACTCAACCCGGCGGGTAACAGAATGGATTGACGAAGCTGTGAGCAACGGCGCCGAGATCGCCTTCGGCGGCGGAGTCAAGGATGGCCTCCTCGAACCTACCGTCCTCGTTGACGTCCCGTCCGGTGTAAAGGTTTGGGATGAGGAAATCTTCGGGCCAGTTGTGTGTATTCGCTCCGCACCCGATTTTGATGCAGCCATAGACCTCGTCAACAACTCCCGCTACGGGCTGCAAGCGAGCGTTTTTACAGCCTCGCTTGCCAGGGCCTACCAGGCAATTGACGGGCTCGACGTCGGCGGGGTGATCGTCAACGAGGTTCCCGGCTACCGGAATGACACCATGCCCTATGGCGGAGTTAAGGATTCCGGGACAGGACGTGAAGGCCCCCGCTTCGCAATGGAAGAACTGACCGTAACCCGCATGGCCGTTATTCGCCCTGATAGGAGAACCGCAAAGTGAACTACAGCAACCTTTTTCGACTTGATGACCGCAAGTCCTTCGTACTGGGAGCCGGAAGCGGCATCGGCCGTGAATCCTCGCTGGCGTTGGCCGCCCATGGCGCCCACGTTATCTGCGCCGATCGAGACCTAGATGCCGCCAAGCACACAGCAAAGTTGATCGAAAACGAAGGGGGGCACGCCCAATCGTACGAACTCGATGTTCTCGATACCGATGCCGTCTTCGCTGCCGCTGCCGATCACCCAGATGTGGAAACACTGCTCTTCACCGCAGCAACCAACGTGCGCAAGAGGCTGCTCGACTACTCCTCTGAAGAGTACGACCGCGTCGTAAACCTCAATGTCCGGTCCAGCTTTGACCTGATCCGCGCCTTTGGCGCCAACATGGTCCGCCAGCAGAAGGGGAGTATCATCGGGTTCTCCTCAGTGCGCCACGTGGTGGTCGAACCCGGACAAGGCGTCTACGCCGCCACCAAGGCAGCAACGGTGCAACTGCTCCGGACAGCGGCTGCGGAGTTTGGTCCGGCCGGCGTGCGGGCAAATGCTGTAGCGCCCGGGTGTGTTGACACGCCTTTGACCGATTCCATCAAGGCAAACCCTGAATGGTACAACGCCTATGCCACCAAGGGCGCGCTGGGGCGCTGGTCCCAGCCGAGCGAACTAACGGGCGCAGTCGTTTACCTGGCCTCTGACGCGGCCAGTTACGTGACCGGAACGGTACTGTATGTTGACGGCGGATGGACAGCTGTGGACGGCCGGTTCGATCCCCCAACTTCATAGGGCAGAGTCCCATGACCGGGAGGTCTGAGAACCAAGGTGGAAAGAAAGGACGGTGCGGAAGCGTGAACACCGAGCCATCGCAGCCCGGCCGCGCCTATCAGGTGATCGCTGGCCGCGTAGAGAGCGCTATCTTGTCGGGTGAGTTGAAACCCGGAGACCGTCTCCCCAGCGAGCGGGAACTCGTGGAGCAATATGGTGTCAGCCGCCCAACGGTCAGGGAAGCCCTCCGATTGCTTGAAAGCAACCACCTGGTCAAATCGCGACTAGGAGACCGGCGCGGGCCGGTCGTACTCCCGGCGAGTTCCCACTCCTTACAAAAATCGTTGACGAGGCTGACCTCCGGAGACATTGTCGGCTTCGCCTCCTTGTTACAGTTCCGCATGATTATCGAGAGCGCTGCGGTTGTGCTCGCAGCAAATAATCGAAGCGAATCGGAACTCCTGGAACTGGAACGGGCAAATGCGCGCATGCGGGCGAGCATTGAGTTGGGTTACAAGGATTTCAGCGCCGCTGACTTCGATTTCCACCGCATCGTCGCACGTGCAAGCGGCAATGCTTTGTTGGAGCTTTCCGGGGAGGCCGTCCGTGAATCCGTCCTTAACCTCATCCAGCAAAGAATCATTGATTCCGGGGACAGCCGGGGACAGATGTTGGCTTCTATTCGGCATCATGACGAATTACTGCACGCGATTCGGCATCGTGATGGCCGGCTAGCATCGTGGCTTACCCGGGACGGATTGTTTTGGTATTACTACGATTACGTGGAGGAAAAGGAGCGGCCCGGGCTTCGGTCTCTGGCCGATGAAGTTCGTCCGACAGAGAAGGCCGGCAACTAGCCAGCTGCCCTGCCTGCCCCTGCAGGACTTCTGTCACGGGATGTCCTAGGCCGCGGTATCCTCCTGTCCACTTGCTCAGGACTCGGCCGTCAGGAATAGCAAGTTTGCCCCGTCGAAGACCCCTGCCCGGCGGGCATGACTTTGACGGGTACATCACACCCTGAGCTCGAGTCGCCCATCAAGCCCGAACCCCACTGCTCCAAGGGAACAGGCGCGATCACTTTAAGGAACGCATAAATGCAACAGCACGCATTATCCAAAGAAGGGCAGATGATTGTTCATGAAGATCCCTCTTCTCTCGCCGCCGCCGTAGCCCGGCTGCGCGCTGCAGGCCGGTCGGTCGCGCTGGTTACGACCATGGGCGCCCTCCACAGCGGACATCAGGAACTAATACGCCAAGCCGGCCGGGACGGCCGGACTTCCGTGGTGGTGTCGATCTTTGTCAATCCGCTGCAGTTCGGCCCTCATGAAGACTTCGCACGCTACCCGCGTGATCTGGAAGCTGATGTCGCTAAAAGCTGCGAGGCGGGCGCTGATCTCGTTTTTGCACCTAGCGTGGACGAGATGTACCCCTCAGGCGATGCAGACGTAGTGACTATCGTCCCCGGGCCGCTCGGCGACGAGTTGGAAGGTAGAACCCGGCCGGGACATTTCGCAGGTGTCCTCACCGTTGTGGCCAAATTCCTAAACATCGTAAAGCCAGACCGAATTTACTTCGGCGAGAAGGACTACCAGCAATTGGTCCTGGTCCGATCGATGTCTTCAGACCTTAATATGGGCGTTGAAGTGGTGGGCGTGCCCACTCGGCGCGACGCCGATGGGCTGGCCTTGTCCTCACGCAATCGCTACCTCACTACTGAGCAGCGCACCGCTGCCCTCACTCTTTCGCAGGCCCTCACTGCGGCAGCAGCAGCCGCCGGGAATGGACCCGGCGCTGCGCTGAAAGCCGCCCAGGAGACACTGGCAGCGCAACCGCAGATAGTACCAGACTACGTCGAACTACGAACGGCCCACCTCGCTCCCTACAGCGGCGGTACGGATGCACGACTCCTGATCGCAGCCAGAGTCGGAACCACTCGTCTCATCGACAATGCTCATCTCAGCTTCCCTGAGACCACTTAGCCGAGGGAATTTGGAGAAGCTGACTGTTGCGATTCAAATCAGCCCTCCGCCGAATTCTACGTGGCTGCTCAACGCCATCAACGTTATCAACACAACCAGGGACCTATGAGAAACGAAATCCCCGCTAAAGTGTCTGACACCTTCGATCCCGCCCAATGGCGCGAGGTCTCCGGTTTCGATTTTCAGGACATGACATACCATCGCCAGGTGAAGCGTTCGGCGGACGGCACCACCAGGGACCTTCCCACGGTCCGGATTGCCTTCAACCGTCCCGAGGTCCGCAACGCGTTCCGCCCCGTCACGGTGGACGAGCTCTACCGGGCCCTGGACCACGCCCGGATGACGCCGGATGTAGCTACCGTCCTGCTTACCGGCAACGGCCCCTCCCCCAAGGACGGCGGCCACTCTTTCTGTGCGGGCGGGGACCAGCGCATCCGGGGCCGCGACGGGTATCGCTATGCCGACGGCGAGACCCAGGAAACCATCGATCCCGCAAGGGCCGGCCGACTTCACATCCTGGAAGTCCAGCGGCTGATGCGCACCATGCCCAAGGTGGTCATCGCGGTGGTCAACGGCTGGGCAGCCGGCGGCGGGCACTCGTTGCATGTGGTCGCAGACCTCACCATCGCCTCCCGGCAGCACGGCAAGTTCAAGCAGACCGACGCCACGGTGGGAAGCTTCGACGCCGGCTACGGGTCGGCGCTGCTCGCGCGGCAGATCGGGCAGAAGGCTGCCCGGAAAATTTTTTTCCTGGCCCGCGAATATTCCACCGAGGACATGGTCCGTGTGGGTGCCGTGAACGAAGCCGTGGACCACGAACGGCTCGAAGAGGTGGCCCTGGAGTACGCCGCTGACATTGCCCGGCAGTCACCGCAGGCCATCCGGATGCTCAAGTTCGCCTTCAACCTCGCCGACGACGGACTGGCCGGCCAACAGGTCTTCGCCGGCGAAGCCACCAGGCTGGCCTACATGACGGACGAGGCGGTGGAGGGCAAGGAGGCTTTCCTTGAGAAACGCGACCCCGACTGGTCCCGCTTCCCCCACTACTTCTAGGGCAGTCGACGTCTTCGCAATGTAGCTGCATGCCTCGAACCGGACTGTGCCAGCGCTCTGGTATGAAGCGGGGAAAGGGTTGCAAAGATGTCAGTCCGCCTCCCAACATCACCGAGGCTCGCGGTAAGGCAAACCCCAACAGCTCGCCACCGTTTAGGACTCAAAGAATTCCGTCGCCGGGTCCGCATGCCCTTCGCAACAGGCACCCCGAAATCCGGGCAGGCCCCGGCGGCGGATCCATTCCCGGCGATGCTTCATCTGAAAGCAGTGACCCCCGTTTGTCTCCCGGCGATCGAAATCAGATTGTCCAGGCGCCACATCTTAGAGAGGGCAGTAAGTGACACGTATTGGCATTGTCGCCGAGTTAGGTAGCGAGAGCCGGGTGGCGGCGACGCCCACCACGGTGAAGCGGTTGTTGGAGTTGGGCTACGAGATTGTAGTCGAGAAGGGTGCAGGGGAGTCCTCAGCTTTCCGTGATGAGGACTACGAAGCTGCAGGTGCCTCGGTGGTGGGTGCTGATGAGGCGTGGGGCAGTGAGGTGGTGCTGCGGATCAATCCACCCTCGGAGGAGGAGATTGGCCGTTTGGCTGACGGTGCGACGCTGATTGGACTGTTGGCCCCTGGTTTGCGGCCGGAACTGGTGGAGGCGCTTGCGGCACGTCCGATTACGGCGCTGGCATTGGACGCTGTTCCGCGGATTTCGCGTGCGCAGTCGATGGATGTGCTCAGTTCGATGGCGAATATCGCCGGGTATCGTGCCGTGATTGAGGCGGCCCATGAGTTTGGCAGGTTCTTCACGGGTCAGGTGACCGCGGCGGGCAAGGTCCCGCCGGCAAAGGTCCTGGTGGCGGGTGCAGGCGTTGCCGGGCTGGCGGCGATCGGTGCGGCCTCGAGCTTGGGCGCGATTGTGCGCGCGACGGATCCGCGGCCGGAGGTCGCGGATCAGGTGAAGTCCATTGGCGGGTCCTACCTCAAGGTAGAGGTGGAGGAGGAGATGAAATCCTCGGATGGGTACGCCAAAGCAACCTCGGAGGCATACAACCGGCGGGCAGCGGAGATCTACTCCGAACAGGCAGCGGATGTGGACATCATCATCACCACGGCCCTGATCCCGGGCCGGCCGGCGCCGAAGCTGCTCACGGCCGATGACGTGGCCGCGATGAAGCCGGGCAGCGTGATTGTTGATATGGCTGCCGGCCAGGGCGGGAACGTGGAAGGCTCAGTGGCCGGGGAGCGGACCGTCACCGAAAACGGTGTAGTCATCCTCGGCTACACGGACCTGCCGGCCCGGTTGCCGGCTCAGGCCTCGCAGCTGTATGGAACTAACCTGTTGAACCTTCTTAAGCTCCTCACCCCGGAGAAGGACGGGCAGCTGAGAATCGACTTCGACGACGTCGTCCAGCGTTCAGTGACGGTGGTGCGGGAGGGTGAGAAGACCTGGCCGCCGCCCCCGGTGCAGGTCTCCGCTGCCCCTGCTCCCGCCGCACAGGCCGGGCCCACGGCTGAAAAAACAAGTTCGCCGAAGAAGAAGGAAGGCCTCAGTCCTGCGGGCAAGGCCGTTTTGTTCGCTTCGGGGATCGCGGCCCTCTTCGGCATCAATACGGTGGCCCCGGCGCCGCTGCCGCAGCACTTCACGGTGCTGATGCTTTCGGTCGTGGTGGGCTTTTACGTCATCGGGAAAGTCCATCACGCCCTTCACACCCCGCTGATGTCTGTCACCAATGCGATCTCGGGGATCATCGTGGTCGGTGCCCTGCTTCAGGTCACCTCCGAAAACCCGGTGGTGCAGGTCCTCGCGGCCGTCGCTGTCCTGCTGGCCAGCATCAACATCTTTGGCGGTTTCGCCGTGACCCGGCGCATGCTCGCCATGTTCGCGGCCGGGAAGGCACGTTCATGAGCCACGCCACCGAAGCAGCAGAAAAAATCTCGAGGAGCCTTACTTTGCCTGACGCCGTTTCTGGTCCGCTGACCACGGAATCCATCGCGGGGGCGGCCTATGTCGTCGCGGCCCTGCTGTTCATCCTCAGCCTGGCCGGGCTGAGCAAGCACGAAAGAGCCAAGGTCGGTGTCATCTACGGCATCACCGGCATGGTGATCGCGTTGGCTGCCACGGTCTGGCTGACCCTTCAAGGCGCCTGGGGAACAAACCACGGCCTGACCGGCCTGGCCCTGCTCGTCGCCGCGGTCCTGGTGGGCGGTGCCATCGGGCTCTGGCGCGCCCGGGTGGTAGAGATGACCGGCATGCCGGAGCTTATCGCGCTGCTGCACAGCTTCGTTGGCCTGGCTGCGGTGCTCGTTGGCTGGAACGGCCACCTTCAAGCCCCGGACCTGACCGGAGCACTAAAGGACGTCCACCACGCCGAAGTGTTCATCGGCGTCTTCATCGGAGCGGTCACCTTCACCGGCTCCATCGTCGCGTTCCTGAAACTGTCGGCCCGGATGAAATCCTCACCGCTGATGCTGCCCGGCAAAAATGCCATCAACCTCGGCGCCCTCGCCATGTTCGTCGCCTTGACCGTCTGGTACGTCAATGACTCCCAGCTCTGGCTCCTCGTCGCTGTTACGGTGCTTGCCCTCGGGCTGGGGTGGCACCTGGTGGCCTCAATCGGCGGCGGCGACATGCCGGTCGTCGTGTCCATGCTCAACAGCTACTCCGGCTGGGCGGCGGCGGCGGCAGGCTTCCTGCTGAACAATGACCTGCTTATCATCACCGGTGCACTGGTTGGTTCCTCCGGCGCTTACCTGTCCTACATCATGTGCAAGGCCATGAACCGGTCCTTCATCTCCGTGATCGCCGGCGGCTTCGGCATCGCCGCACCCGCCAGCAAAGGAGACACAGACCAGGGCGAGCACCGTGAAATTACGGCCGAGGCAACAGCCGAAATGCTCACCAACGCCTCGTCCGTCGTGATCACCCCCGGCTACGGCCTGGCCGTCGCCCAGGCCCAATACCCCGTTGCCGAACTCGCACACCAATTACGCGAACGGGGCGTGAACGTCAGGTTCGGGATCCACCCCGTCGCCGGCCGCCTGCCCGGGCATATGAACGTCCTCCTTGCCGAAGCCAAGGTCCCCTACGACATCGTTTTGGAAATGGACGAAATCAATGACGACCTCGACAGCACCTCCGTGGTCCTGGTCATCGGCGCCAACGACACCGTCAATCCCGCCGCCGCTGAAGACCCCGGCAGCCCCATCGCCGGAATGCCGGTCCTCAAAGTGTGGGAAGCCGAAAATGTCGTCGTGTTCAAACGCTCCATGGCCGCAGGCTACGCCGGAGTCCAGAACCCGCTGTTCTTCCGCGACAACTCGCAGATGCTCTTCGGCGACGCCAAACAACGAGTCGAAGACATCCTCCGCGCATTTTAAGGAGAGAGAGGCTGTGGGCGCCGACGCAGGACTCTTCCCAATGGGCGCGCGCCCTGCCTTGGCAGAACAGGACCTCACCCTCACCGGAGACAACATTGTCCGAGAACTCAACCTGACGCCACCATTGGGGACTGGTTCGCCCACCCGGCCGCATCATGAGCCGCTGCCAACAAAACAGATTCCCGCATTACTCTGATGCCAGCTGCCGTTCACCGCGGGCGGCATGGGTGGAATGCGAAGGTCGAGGCCAAATCGCTCGTTGACGGAATCTCCATTATCGGCGTACGAATTCGGCCGTGGGAGAGGCAGGCGCTTGACCCTACCGCAGGGCAACCAGGGATGACACGTCGGCCGCAGAGTACGGATCAGAGGGCATAGCAAGCGGGTGATGTTCCCGTCACGAAGTTTTGGCGGCGTCGCTGGGCTCCAGAACGGATTTCATCTGCTTGCCGACCATCCATGTCGTCCACCCCGGGGCTAGTCGCACAAGACGGTCGAGCAGCCGGGCGTCGCTGCCAATGATGATGCGGAACCTTCCCTTGACGAGGCCTTCTACTATTTCGCGGCCCGCCTGCTCGGGTGTGGTGGATCGCACTTTCTTGCCCTTGGCATCAATCATTTCGACACCAGAGTTTGTCGTCAGGTTCGTTGAGATGTTGCCAGGGAAGATGGTGGAGACTTTGATGCTGGAACCCTGCAGCTCGGCGTAGAGGCCTTCGCTGAACTGCTTGACTCCGGCCTTGCTGGCGCCATAAAAAGTCTGGCCTGCGAAAGGAACGAGCGCGGACAGGCTCGACATGTTAACGAGACGGGCCGCGGGACGAGTTCTGAGGATAGGCAGAAAAGTCCTGCACATGTTGACCGTGCCCCAGAAGTTGACATTCATGACCCGTTCGACAACCTCGGCCGGGAGTTTTTCAAAGTCAGCGAAACCGTGAATGATGCCAGCTATGTTCACCACGCCGTCGATCTGCCCGTGCATGGATGTTATCGAGTCGGGTAGCGCGGCGACGGCATCGCGGTCAGTGACATTAGTGCTGTGTGCAGTGACGCGGCCGCCGACTCTGGCCAGCTGAACCGTTTCGGCCAGTCCCCCCTCGTTCAGATCGACCGCAGCGATCCGTGCCCCTCGACGAGCTAGCTCCAGCACGACCTGCCGGCCCATGCCGTTGCCGCCTCCCGTGACCACGAAGACCTTGTCGGTTACGTGCATGTTGTTCTCCTTTTAAAGCGGTGGGGTGTCCAAATACTTCAGGATGAGGCTGAGGTGTTCGTCGCTGCCGTGATAGTGAACCGGCAGCACGCCTGGAGCCTGCGGTTCCATAGGGCCGATTTCGTGGTTGTGGCCAGGGCACCGGGCGCCGTCAACATTGAGTAGGTCGCGTCGGTGTGCTGCATATGGCGTGTCCTCCTGCAGGAGGACACGCCACATGCGGGTGCAATCCGCGCGCTACTCACTCACGCCGTTTCTAATCCTTACTCAAGTTGGCCACGAGGGCGTCCTCTGTGTAGGAGGGAAGAACCCGGCTCTGATTGGGCCTGCTGCCGAGTGAGAACTCACGCAGGGTCGGGATGGTTTTTGATGCGCAGAGTTGAGAGAACCAGTGGGAGCTGAGTTTCGGGGTCCGCTGGAGGGTGTCGTAATCGACGTGAATGATCCCGAATCGCGGTCCGTATCCGGCGGCCCACTCGAAGTTGTCCAGGAGTGACCAGACCAGGTAGCCCACCACGTTGGCCCCGCGCTGGCGGGCGCGGTCAGTCGCCGTAACGTGTTCAATGAGGAAGCGTGTACGCTCAAAATCGAGGACAACGTCGTTGCCATTCAGCGAGGTGACGGTATCGGGGAAAGCTGCTCCGTTTTCCATCACCATGATTGGCAAACCAGGATGTTCTGCGGAAAGGGCCACGAGGTGGTCTTCGAGACCTTGGGGTTCAATCCCCCAGTCCATCCCGGTCCGCTCGAGGTCTCCTCGTCGAACGAACTCAATTTTTTCCGAGCCCGGAAAGGCGGTGCCGCCGGCTTTTTCGGTTTCCGGGTCATAGGCGGGGTTCAGGCGCACATGCATGACTTCGTAATAGTTTACGCCTAGGAGATCGATCGGTTGATGACTGGTTTCCAGATCCCCGGGAAGGACGAAACTCCAGTCCGTGAATTTCCATGTGTCGGCGAGAAGGTCGGTAGGATACTGCCCTTTGAGCATAGGGCCGGTGAAGACGCGGTTTGCCACCGCGTCGAACAGGCGGGCAGCTTCTGCGTCTTCCGGTGTTTCGGCGGCGACGCGGAAGATGTTCAGCGCCACGGAGATTTGGGCGTCGAGGCGGGTGATAGTGCGTCGGAGCGCTTTGACGGCAAGTCCATGCGAAAGGTTGAGGTGGTGCGCCGCGACGAGCGCATCTTCATGGCTCGTTCCACCGGGTGCAAATGCTCCGCTGCCATATCCGGAGAAGGAGTTGTTCCAAGGCTCGTTGTGGGTCGACCAGATATAGACGCGGTCACCGAGAGCAGCGCCCATGATCTCTGCGTACTTTTCGAAGGCGAAGGCGGTCTCGCGTCCGCGCCAGCCGCCGTACTTGTCTTCCAGCGCTTGAGGAAGGTCCCAGTGGTTGAGTGTTACGACCGGTTGGATGCCCCGCGCCAGAAGACTGTCAACGAGGCGTGAATAGAACTCTAGGCCCTCAGCGTTCACCTCGCCCTCACCGGTGGGCATGACGCGGGACCACGAGATCGAAAACCGGTAGGCAGTTAGGTTCAGGGCATCCATCAACCCGAGATCCTCGTCGACACGGCGGTAGTGATCGGCGGCGATGTCTCCCGTGGCACCTCCTTCGGTCTTCCCCGGGGTGTGGCTAAAGGTATCCCAAATGGAGGGACCCCGGCCCCCTGCGGTTGCGCCGCCTTCAATCTGGTACGCGGCAGTCGCGGCGCCGAGGATGAAGGAGGGCGGTAAATCGATGTGTCCGGTATCGAGGAGACCGTGGTACATGGTCAGTCCTTTCGCGTCGGTCGTGTGACCGCGTATGTTCCGTTGCAGCGGCTGGTTCATGGCAAATCCGCGGTGAGGGTCAGGGACGTCGATTCAGTCAGGTATGCCCTGCTGTCTGTCACGTCCGCCGTTCCGCCGGTAACGTCCAGCAGAGTGCGCAGGGGGCGGTCGTCCGAAGACGCGCCGACTGAGATGGACATTGGGCCTGGCTCGACGATCCACTTGCCCTCAAGCGAGAGGTAGGCCAGGAGCGCCAGTTGCAGCGTGAAAACCAGCCTCGCTTCCTCGCCAGGCTCCAGCGTGATGCGCTGGAAGCCGGCGAGTTGCAGCGCAGGTCGTGAGGTCCCGAGCGCTTCGTCCTCGACGTACAGCTGGACCACTTCGGTGCCGGTGCGGCTGCCGCTGTTGGTCACTGTGACCGTCACCTCTACCTCTCCATCCGTGGTGACAGATCGCGTGCTGAGGGCCAGTGCTGAGTACGTGAATGAGGTGTAGGTAAGCCCGTGTCCGAACGGATACAGCGGGGTGGGGGCCTCATCGACATATCCGCCGTGGTCGTCGCCTTCGCGGCGGCGGTAGCCGCTGCCAAATCGTTGGCCGGAGTGGATTGGTACCTGGCCGCTTGATCGCGGAATGGTGTACGGGAGCCGTCCTTGCGGTTCGCTGGCGCCGGTGAGAACGTCGGTGACGGCGCGGGTGCCGAATTCGGAGCCGTAGTATCCGAGCACGAGCGCGTTCAGCTTTGGGTCGATGTCGCCCAACGCGAGGGGCCTGCCTGAGAAGAGGACGCCCACCATCGGTGTGTCCAGGGCGTGGAGCGCATCGACGAGTCTGCGCTGTGATTCGGGAAGTCGCAGATCGGAGGTGTCTGCGCCTTCGCCTTCGGTGCGCTCGGCGAAGAACCATCGGGCCAGTCCGCCGAGTGCCAGGATTATTACGTCCGCGCCGCGTGCCGCGTCAACCGCGGCCGGGATTTTGTCGATGCCGCCGTCAACATCGCAACCTTCGGATACCACTATCGTCGCGTTCGGCAGTGCGGTCCGGAGGGCGTCGCTGAGCGACACGGCGTCGTACTGGGCTTGTGCGTATTCGTCCTCGCCCATTGCCAGGAGGTCGCCGATCTCGCCTTCCACGTAGGAGATATCGGGCTGGAAGGTACTTTCATCCACTCCGACCATGGAGCTGGCCACTCCCCTGCGCAGAGCGCGGGTCAGGGCGATGAAAGCGGGGAACGTATATGGTGCAAATGCCGTACCCACAGCGGCGGCGTGGGGACCAATGACGGCTATGCGGGGCGCATTGCCGAGAGGCAGGACACCGTCGTTCTTCAACAGCGTGACCGATTCGTGCGCCAGCCGCGATGAGAGCTCGCGGCCCTCCTTTGCAATTGACATCACCGTGACCTGATCGGTGGACACATACGGATTCTCGAACAGGCCGAGCTCGAACTTGTGCGTGAGAACCCGCAGGACGGACTCATCCACGAGTGCCTCACTGATCTCTCCGTCCTGGACGGCTGAGACAAGGGCTTCCCCGTACCCGAAGGGAGCAGGCAACTCCACGTCGATGCCAGCTCGTAGTCCAAGCACGGCGGCTTCGCGTTCGTTGGTGGCGGCCCGGTGATGGATGACCAGGTTTTCAATCGATCCCCAGTCAGACACCACTGTTCCCTCGAAGCCCAGTTCGTCCCGCAGCAAGTGACGGAATATCCGAGGATCAGCGGCAACGGGTACCCCGTCCCAATCCGACAGGGAATTCATGACTGAATCCAGGCCGCCGAGGGTGATGGCGGCGGCGAAGGGACGCGCGTAGACCTCCCGAAGCTCACGCGCGCCCAGGTGAACGGTAGCCATGTTTAGCCCTGCCTCGCTCATCGCGTAGCCAAGGAAATGCTTGCCGGTGGCAATCACGCCGTCCTCCAAGGACATTCCTCGCAGGTTGCGGACAAACGAGACCCCAAGAGCACTCACGAGGTATGGATCTTCGCCATACGTCTCATGAACTCGCCCCCACCTTGCATCTCTTGCCACGTCAAGCACCGGGGAGAGTGCGTGGTGCAGCCCGACGGCGCGCATCTGCCGGCGGGTCAGGGCAGCCATGTCACCAACCGCGTCTGGATCCCAGCTCGCCGCAAGGGCGATTCCTGTGGGGAAGGATGTAAACGATGGCGCGTTGACACCGTTCAGCGCCTCGACGTGCATGATGGCAGGAATACCTAGCCGCGTGTTCTCAACGAGGTACCGTTGCACCTTGTTATTTAGCCTCGCGAGGTCAGCAGCAGTCCGCGGGAATCCTCCCATATGAGGTTCTACATACCCGATGCCTTCACCGAGCTTGGCAGCGGCGATGTCCGGACGAATTCCTTCACCGTCGAACAGCATCGTCGGCACGAGCGAGGTTAGCTGCGCAACCTTCTCCGACATGGTCATCCGTTTGATGAGATCAACGGCTCGAAAGCGGGCTTCCGCCACTTTTGCTCCTAAAGTTCGTGTTGCACCCCTTACGGGGATCTATCGCGCTGACGGTGATCAGGCGATGATCCTGTGGGGTGACAATGGTGATGATGTGGTCAGCAGTAAGGCGACTTTTCTGAGGAAGCGCCTACCGGCAGGGGGCTGACGCATATATTTCTCGTCTAGGCTTCAGCCCTTCACACCCGAGGAGACTGTTGACCGGATGAAGTAGCGCTGGGCGAAGAAGAAGATCGACAGCACAGGCAAGATGTACAGCACTGCCGCTGCAGCCTGGACGGTGGGAATGGTGTTCCCGTTAGGGTCCTGGTACCACGCGGTGATGGCCACCGAGAGGGTGGTGTGGTCTGTGTCCAGCAGCAGCGCGGGCGCAATGTAATCTCCCCAGGTCCAAGTGAACGACAGGAGGAACGAGGTGATCAGCACCGAGCGGGAGAGGGGGAGGAATATCTGAACGAAAATTCTGAACCAGCCGGCGCCGTCCATGATCGCCGCGTCTTCCAGTTCGCGCGGGAGCGACGAGAAGAACTGTCGGAAGAGGAACACCATGTACGGTGATGCGGCCAGCCCCCACAAAATCCAAGGCCAGTAGGTGTTCACCAGCCCGATTTGGGAGAAGAGAACGTACGTGGGCAGCAGCGTCAGAATCTGCGGGATCATCATGGTTGAGAGCAGAACCAGGAACAGGGCCTTCTTTCCAGGGGCCTTGAGCCGGGCGAAACCGAAGCCTACCGTGGCACTCGATATGGTGATCAGCACCGAATACGTCGTCGCGAGGAACAGAGAGTTTACGGTGTAGGCGAGAAAGTCCATCTGGGTAACGGCGTCTACGAAGTTGTTCCATTGCGCTTTATCAGGCAGTACCTGGATCGGGAACGACGCCCATTCAGCGGGTGTCTTCAGCGCCGCAAGCACCAGCCACAGGAATGGGCCGATGAAGAATACCGACAGCAGAAGGATCACAACGTAGAGGATTACAGGGGGCCGCTTGGTCTTGCGGGTTTTTCCGAGCTTGCGCATGCCCTTTACCGTGGTTACCGGCCCGACGGCGGTTGCACGCTCAGTCATGGTCATGGGGTTGCTCCTTCATTCTCCGCTTCAGTGTCTACTTCGTAGTAAACCCACGACTGGCTCGAACGCATGAAGAGCAGCGTCAGGCCCAGGATGATGAGGAAGAATATCCACAGCATTGCCGATCCATAACCGAAACGGTTGCTGAGGAAGAACTCCTTGTAGACCTGCACCATGTATAGGTTGTTGCTGTCCGGCACCCCGCTGACCTTCGAAATCCCAGCCGAGCTTGTCAGGAGGAGCGGCTGGATGAAGACCTGAAGGGCCGCGATCACGCCGGTGATCACCTGGAAGAAGAGGATGGGTGAAATCATCGGCACTGTCACGTGCCGGAAGACGGACCACCGTCCCGCGCCGTCGATGGTGGCCGCTTCCTCGAGCTCCGCCGGGACGCCCTGAAGCGCGGCGAGCATGATGATCATGCCTGCGCCCAGCCCCCAGAGCATCAGAATGACCAGAGCGTAGAAGGCGGTGGGATCCAAAAGCCACGAGATCGGTTGGATACCGACGGCGCCCAGGATGGCGTTGAGGATTCCGGAATCCCTGTTGAAGACAAGCTTCCACATGATTGCCATGGCAACAACCGGGACGACTGAGGGCAGGAAGAACAGGGTTCTCCACAGTCCCAATGCCCTCAGCCGCCGGTTGATGATCATTGCCAGGCCAAGAGATCCGCCGATGGTAAGCGGGACAACGATGGCAGTGAAGAGCAGCGTCCTCAGGAGCGCCATCCACGCCTCGCCGTCAGTGAACAGTTCGACGTAGTTATCCAGGCCAACCCACTTGAAGCGGGGAGAGCTGCCGTCGAAGTTGGTGAGGCTCACAAGCAGCCCGAACACCATGGGCACCGCCGTCAGCAGCACGAAACCCATTACCCAGGGCCCGACGAACGCGTAGAACGCCTTCTTGGGGTAGCGGGACCACTTGCGCGCCATAACTGCTAGCCGATCTGCTTCTTGCCCTGCGCTAGGGCTTTGTTCAATTCATCAGTGAGCGCCACGCATGCCTGGTCAACGCTCATTTCACCCTTGATGGCCTTTTCAAGGTACGTCTTGATGGTGCTCTGCATCAGGTCCACGGAGATGTAGGGCGAATCGGGCAGGGGCTTTGCATATTGCAGTTCGTTCTGCGCGACGGCGTATGCCTGCTTCTGAAACGGAAGATCCTGCGGCAACTTGTCGCTCAGCGACTTCAGCCCCGGAAGGCCCCAGCCACTCGCGGCACGCTCCTTGGCCGGTGTGCCGGCCATGTAATACTCCATGAGCTTGAATGCCGCGTCCTTGTTCTTCGACTTCGCCGGGATCCACCACCCCTGGCCGGAGAACGTAGGGGCGACGCGGGTGTCCCCCATTACAGGTGAAGGAGCCATCCGGACAGTTTTCAGCGCATCGGGGGCGGCGAAGTTACCGCCATACCAATAGCCATCCTGACTGATCGCCATTCGCTGTGCCGCGAAAGTCGAGTAGTCAGAGCCATCCGGAAGCGGGTTCAGGGACGTCGGGCCTACCCCTGATTTCCCGAAATCGACGTACCACTGGAAGGCGCGCTTGGCAGCGGCCGAGGTGAAGTCGATCTTGGTCAGGTCCTCGTTGTACAGCTGCCCACCTTGCTGCATCACCATCGCCGACATTGGCTGGGAGAGGGACCAGTCCCATTCGACGCCCAGTCCAAAAGTCTTGGTTGTTGCGCCGGCGACAGTAAGCTTTTTGGCGATCTCCAGGAGGTTGTCGTAGCTGGTTGCCTCGGTGTCACTCAGGTAGGGGACACCAGCTTTGTCAAAAAGGGCGGTGTTGTACCAAAGTGTCGAGTCCTGGCTCCAGTCCTTGACGATGCCGTAGAGGGGACCTTCACCGCTCTTGGTACCGTTCCAGCGGAAGCTGTCGTTGACGGGCTGAAGGTCGTCTTCCTTCAGCACATCACTCTTCTTCAGGTACGGGGTGAGGTCCGTAGCCAACCCCCGCGCGTTGAAGTTGGCGCTGCCGACGGCGGCGCCAACAGTAATGTCGGGCGGGTTGCCCGAAGCAAGCATGGTGTTCAGCCGGGTGGCATCGAACAGAACCTGGTTGATCTTGATGCCAGGGTTGTTCTTCTCAAACTCAGCAACCTGTTCCGCGCTGAGATCCTTGGCTCCGACCATAACGGTCAAAGTGGTCTCCCCCGACTGGCTGCTGGTGCTACCGCCGCCGGCGGTGCACCCGGCAAGTAGGGCTGTTGCTGCAATGAACGAGCCTGCGACAAAGGTACGTCGCTTGAGTGGGGCTAGTGGTGTAGGCATGTCTACCTCCTTGTGACATGGGGCGCCCGGAGCAGGGTCACCGTGATGATCGTGATCATCATTACATGAAAGTTGAACAGTTGCTACAATTTTATTCAGCGAGTTTCAAAGCTCGGTGTTGTCCACGGCCCCGGTCGATAGTTAGTAAGGTCACTAGCATGAGTGAACAGAAGAGCCCCGGCGGGCGGGGCCCGTACGCGAAGTCGGCGCAGCGATCGAGTGACATCCTCGATGCCGCCGCCACCGTGTTCTCCACGCACGGCTACCATGGCGGCTCACTGCGGGACATCGCACGCTCCCTCGATCTCAGCCTTACCAGCATCGTCCACCACTTCGGGTCCAAGTACGAGCTTCTCGAGGCCGTGCTCGAGCGGGCCGACAGGACCACTTCCGGAAACGAGGAGTTCGACTTCGACGCCGTTTGCGCAGAGCGCGGGGTCGCGTCCGCCACGTTGGAGCGGGTGGAGTCAAGCCTCGAGCGGCCTGAACTGCTGCGCCTCTTCGCCATCCTGGCGGCGGAATCCTCCGCCCCCACGCATCCCGCGCATGACTGGTTCGTCGCCCGCTACCGGCGCAAAACGGAAGAACTTTCGGCCGCCTTCACCTACGACCAGGCCGCAGGCAGAATCAGCCCAACCCGAGACCCCCACACCCTTAGCCGCCTGCTCATAGGTACCTGGGACGGCATACAGCTGCAATGGCTGATCGACCCGGCCTCCGATATGACCAGGTCCATGAGGGCATTCTTTGAATGGGCCCTTCCGGAATCGGTGAAGGATCTCCCCGGCGCTCCGGACCGATCTGCCCCCAGGTAATCTGCCCAATCCTTCTTTCCCCCGTTCCAGTGCCGGGTGGTTAGTGCGGCCCTAGCGGAACCATAATTCCGAAAAATGTAGCGGTCGTTCAAATTTAGTCGTAAGGTGGGCGCTGTCGCTTCTGCTGTCGCGACGACATCGTGACCCCTCAACGAGGAGATCCTTCCATGAGCGGGCAAGAACCGGGCAGCGTGCGTGTGGATCGCCCGCACGGCTCGCAGGGGTAGTGGTGAGTTCGCTCCGGGACGGATAGAAGTCCATTTCCACAATCGCTACGGCAAAGACACTGCCGGACGTGGCCGCGCCTTCTCACTCAAAGGCCCACTAAATCGTTCCGATCTCGGTGTTCGGCGCGTCTTGGCCGAAACGAAAAATCAAACCGCCCATCCAGGAGAGGATCCACATGACCCACCTAAAGCTGGCAACAACACCTGACGGAATCCAGTACCGCGACCTGAATGGGAACGGGATCATGGACCCCTTTGAGGACCCGCGGAGAACACCCGAAGAGCGCACCGAAGACCTGCTCACGCGGCTCTCGTTGGACGAAAAGATCGGTCTCATGTTTCAGACCGTCATCGAATCTGGACCTGCCGGCTCTTTGCTGGAGAAAGCGGGGCACATCAGCAAGTCACCAACCTCGGTGGTGGTTCTGGCGAAGAACATGAACCACTTCAACGTCCACGGGCTCGACGACGCACGGGAAGCCGCCCGGTGGAGCAACGCCCTGCAAGACCTCGCCGCTCGATCGCCTCACGGAATTCCCGTCACAATCTCCACGGACCCTCGCCACGCATTCGCAGAAAACGTCGGCGTCGGGTTTTCCGCAGGCCCGTTTTCGCAATGGCCGGAAGGGTTGGGCCTGGCCGCGATCGATGATGCTGAAACCACCCGCCACTTCGCCGAGATCGCCAGCGCTGAATACACTGCGGTCGGAATTCGGTCTGCGCTGCACCCGCAAGTTGACTTAGCCACTGAGCCCCGATGGGGGCGCCAACTGCAGACTTTCGGTTCCCGCCTGGATCGGGTCATAGCCCATACGGCCGCGTATCTGGAAGGCTTCCAAGGCGCCACGCTCGGCCCCGGCAGCGTGTCTTGCACGACTAAACACTTCCCGGGCGGGGGACCGCAAAAGGACGGCGAGGACGCCCACTTCCCGTATGGCCGCGAACAGGTGTACCCCGGTGGCCGGTTCGAAGACCATCTGGCACCTTTTAGGACTGCCATCGAGCATGACACTGCGGCAATCATGCCGTATTACGGGATGCCGTTGGGTATTGAAATAAACGGGCAGCCGGTAGAAGAAGTAGGTTTTGGCTATAACCGCCAGATAATTCAGGAACTTCTGCGCGAAGAACTCGGCTTTAACGGTGTCATTGTGACGGACTGGGAACTTGTTAACGACAACGTTATTGGTGACCAGGTCCTACCCGCCAGAGCCTGGGGAGTCGAGCACCTTGACGCCCGGGGGCGCATGCTGAAAATTCTTGAAGCAGGAGCGGACCAGTTCGGCGGCGAAGAATGCGTCGAAATCCTCCGCGACCTCGTCGATGAAGGTCTCGTCGCGGAATCCCGGATCGACGCCTCGGCGCGTCGATTGCTGCTGGTGAAGTTCCGGCTCGGGCTTTTCGACAACCCCTTCGTCGACGAAGATACAGCGGGCCGCGTTGTTGGCTGCCCGGAACACCGTGCGGCGGGCGACCTGGCGCAATCCCGCTCCGTCTGTGTCCTCGAGAACAAGCTCCACGGAACTGAAGCGACCCTTCCCGTTGCGCCGGGCCAACGTCTCTACATAGAGGGAATCGATCCCGCTATAGCCGGCGCGCTCGGAACCATCGTTCCCACGCCGGATGAAGCAGATCTGGCAATTATCAGAATCGCCGCGCCATTCGACGCCAGAGACGACCTTTTCCTCGAATCATTCTTCCACCAAGGAGGGCTCGAGTTCCGGCCCGGCCTCATCTACCGACTGAATGCGATAGCCTCCCGCATACCCCTAATCGTGGATGTCGCCCTTGACCGGGGCGCAATCCTTACCCCGATCTCAACGGTCGCATCCGCGCTTACTGCGAGTTTTGGAGTATCCGATTCTGCACTATTGCGGGTGCTCAGTGGCGAAGTTGCACCCGTCGGACGGCTGCCAATCGCACTGCCAAAGGCAATGGATGACGTCTGGACCGTCGCTCCGGACACTGGCCTCGCGGCCGATAAGTGTCTTTACCCGGCCGGCCACAGGGCACTTCTGTAAACGGCACCCTCGGGCCACGCACCTGTTCACCCCGACGCCCCGCCAGTCCAAGGGCTCTTGACCCCGGCTCCCTGCAAACCGCTGGATGCTGCATCAAGCTTGGCCAGCTTCCGCCGTAGCGCCCCTCGCTTCGCCTCGCACCCCGTACCCGGTGCGGTGAAAGGAACACATGGAAATCACGACCGGAGAGCTGGGGCAACCCGGCATGCTTGAGGTGCAGGTCAAGGACGCCTCTGAGGTGGATACGGCTCTGGAAGAGGCGATATCGGTCGTGCAGAAGGCCGCATTCAAGCACCGGACAGGGATCCTCGTGACACGGATCGCGACGGGCAGGTATATCGTGCGTGCTCATCCTGCCGTCCCCTTCGGGTTGATCCGCCAGCGACACGACGACCTCAACAGCTAGACCCCTACGCAAAATAGGCATAACCGGAAAGCTCGTCCGGAATACGACTGCGCCGACCCCGACGACACAGACAGTGGGGGGCTCACAGGTTCCGCGCTGAACCTCGGTGGGCAGATCAGGGCCTCATCCTCCGGATCAGGCCCCTGATCTCCTGCGCCATGCGCCCTGCGCAAGAACCGCACGCATGTCTTCAGCGCTTCAAATCAACGGGCGCAGACAAGCAAAAAAGAAATTGTTGCACATGTCACAATTTCGGGTTACCTTTTTCACCACCGAAGCAGAACTCGGTGCCGCCGCCTTACCCGGCCGCGGCGGAATGGCACGGCTGCCCCCACCCGGGGTCAGAAACCATCCCAGCGCACCGGATGCTGGCTCGTATTTCGAGCAGTCACCTTGCGGCCGAACGCGCTGTTGGCAGTCACCTACTCGAAGGAATTCGCCCCAATGAAGACGCGAAAAGCTCTAGCCATGCTAGCCACAGTCAGCCTGGGTCTGACGATGTCGGCGTTCGCCAGCCAGGCTGCAACCGCCTCGACGACGCCAAGCCCAACCTCAGACGCCCTCCCCGCAGTGGGGGCCGAGGGTGGCATCGGCTCGCTCCGGGAGGAGGCCGCGAAGGCTGGCCTCATCATCGGATCCGGTTCGATCAAAGGCATGACATCAACGGCCGATGGCCGGCCCTCGAACTATTTGGCAGAACCCCAGTTCGCGAAGGTGCTGGCCGAGCAGTTCAACAGCCTGTCCCCCGAGAACGACATGAAGTGGCAATTCGTTGAGCCGCAAGAGGGCATCTTCGACTTCGAGGGCCTGGACCGACTGGCGGCCTTCGGCAAAACGAACGACATGCAGGTCAAGGGCCACGGCCTGATCTCGGGCTGCTGCAACCCCGATTACCTTGTATCTAAGGTCAATGACCCTGTCGCGTTCCGCGCCGCCATGGTCAATCACTTCAATACGATCATGAAGCGGTACAAGAACAAGATGGACCGCTGGGACGTCGTAACCGAAGCGCTGGAGACGATGGGTGGGGGCCTTCAGCACAACGACTTCTACAACGCCCTCGGCCCAGACTACATCGCAGACGCGTTCCGGATTGCCCATGATGCGGACCCGAAGGCCAAGCTTTTCCTGAACGAAAACCTTGTGGAATCACTCCCAGGGAAGCGGCAGGAACTGTACGACCTCGTTTCCGGTCTCGTTGCAGACGGGGTGCCTATCAACGGCGTGGCCTTGCAGATGCACGAAACACTCGAGGGGCCTCCGCCCGGAGCCATCACCGAGATGACGAACTTCTTCCACGGCCTGGGACTCGAGGTCTCTATCGCGGAGCTGGACGTGCACACATACGACCCCATCTCGCAGGCGCAGATCTACGGCGACATCGTCACTGAGGCGCTCAACGCCGGCATCAAGGAAATCAGCGTCTGGGGCTTCACGGACAAGCACCTCTATTCATGGCTCCCGGGAGCGAAGCCGTGCCTGTTGGACGAGAACTACAACCCCAAGCCGGCGTACTTCGCCGTTCGTGATGCTCTGCGGAACTACGTCGAGAAGACGGCCCAGCTCAAGTACCCGCTCGGCAAACTGCCCAAGCAGCCTGTCGGCAAATCCTCGAACTCGAGCGCGGCCCTGCAGGCCTTAACAACTGCGCAGTAGAGGCGCGATAGTGACACTCGTTGTGGTGTGCGGTCCCAGTCACGCACCACAACGAGTGTCCTTCCTGCGCAGCGGTAGAGCAGCCAAGGGGTGACGCCGGGAAACCTCATCCCCTCGTTGCAGTCAGCCTTCAATCGAGTCGGCCGACAGCGGAGAAGCAGCGCGGGCGCATCGACGGTTGGGAACCCGACGCCGTTGTCAGAAGACTGGAACCCGGCCGCCGCCACCCTGTGACGATCTCCGGCCTCGTGGCACTCCAGCCGGGCCTCACCCTGCTCATGCGCTGGCTCGAGAGGTGGGAAGACGGTTCAACGAATTTAACGCCCGAAGAGCGAGGCAGTCCGTGCCTTGTCGAGTCAGCAGTGAACGGCAAAGAGAAGATGGAGGAGTATATGCCGAACTCAAGCCGCAGTCTCAGCACGGACGACGACTGGGTCTTCCTAAACACAGGGGACCGCGTCGTGGTTCAGCGGCCAAATGAGATTCCGCGCCCTGGGACCATAGACGACGTCTCAGAGGAGGCATCCATCATCTGGGTATGGCTCGATGGACTAGGGCGCATTCTCGTCGCGGAGAACGACGAAGTGACCTTCTCAGTCGAACAACTTGCCGCGTGTACCTACTCCGGTGCCGCGAGGACGAACTGCCGCGCGAGTAACAATTCCAGAGGTTCGAGGGGATTACGGCTGTGGAGTGAAAAAACGACCACCTGAATCACACCCCAGCCTGACGTCAAGCAGCGGCGAAAAGCGCGTCAGAATAGGGTTCGAAAGCAGTTCCTGCACACGCCAACTGTTGAGTCTTAGAGTCCTACCTGACAATCAGCCCGAAGCACAGAGTTATGCTCAACGATGCCGGAGACGTCGAAAATGCCTTCCTTGCTTGCCTCGCGAAGCCGGTGGAGCAGGACGTGCTGGAGTTGATGCCAAGATATTCATATGAAGTCTCGCCTCTTCGACCTCAACTCCACCTGGCAGTTCCCCGCCTCGCCCGAAGAGGTGTGGGCCGTCATTGCAGACACCGATATGAGTTGGCCTCAGTGGTGGCCGCACTGCACCTTCGCGGCGCCGCTTGAGCGAACGGAAGCACCAAGCGGGGCTCACGAGGAGATTCTGAAGGCGACCACGGCCCACCTGAACTTCAAAGCCTTCCTGGGTTACACCCTCACCATCACCATCCACCCCACAAAGGTCGCCGCGCCCAGTGAAATAGAGTTCGACGCCGGCGGGCACTTGCAGGGCACCGGGCGGGTGACACTCGTTCCCCAGGAGGAAGGCCAGGCAACGCGCATGGAGATAGAGTGGCGCGTGCGGCCGACACAGCGCTGGATGAATGTACTAACACCCATTGCCGCTCCGGCCTTCATGGCAGCACATGCCCTGATGATGCGTCAGGGGGAAAAGGGCCTGGAGCAGACACTCGCCAACAATCGCGCCAAGAAAGCTATGTAGACCCGTCTACATTCGCCTAGTCAGGCGAGGGCAACAGTTCTACGATGTAAGCAAGTTAGCCGAGCTGGGGAGCCTTCGCAGCCCATAGTTCGAGCGTGCAATAGCAGCTACTAAGAACGGGGGCCTCGATGAAGATTCATCCCACCCTCGCTGACAGCCTCCGTCGACAAGAAACGCCTTCCCCAGACGACTGGGAAGGTACCTTCCGCACCATGGTCCTGTACGACCTGGCAGCAGATATGGAGCTTGGTTTCTTCCTCTCGTACTACCGGAATTTTGCTATCCCAAGCATCGCGGCCACTCTCCACCGGAACGGCGAAATCCCGGCGCGTCCCATGAAGCGCTCCTACGACACCGCAATCGTCATCTACGAGCTCATCTCAAACGGCCTCGACAGTGACCGGGGACAGCACATGATCGCCCTGCTTAATCGCGCTCACCGCAACGTCCCCGGCAGCCGAGACGATTACCTCTACGTCCTCCTGACCCTGCTGGTCGTTCCGATCCGTTGGGCCCAGCATCATGCGTGGCGCCAGCCCACGGGAGCAGAACTGGCCGCTGCATCCCGCTTCTTCACTGAGCTGGGGTCCCGGATGAACATACACGGGATGCCTGAGACCTATGCCGAAGCGGAGCGATTCTTCAACCAATACGAGGCAACGCACATCTCTCCATCGGTTGATGGCCAAAGTTTGATGGACGCGACCGTTCAGGTCTTCCAGAGCCGTCTGCCGCTTCCTCTACGACCTTTCGCAGCGCGCCTGGTGAGCGTGATGCTGGCTGACCACCGCCTCGTGGACGCACTCGGGCTCCCCCGCGCCGGTCAAATCTCCCAAGCCGTCCTGGAAAGCATGCTGGCAGTCCGCAACAACCTCCGCCGACGTCTGCCTCTGAACCAAAAGCCCCATTTCACCGCAGGAAAGGCCGGCTCGTCTTTGTACCCGGGCGGCTACTCGCTCGACCAAATCGGCCCCATCAATATTCCCGCCCCCTCAACCTTCCGAAGCAATGAACTATCGTGAAGCTCGAAAACTAGCCCGCAAGGCGGAGCAAGCCTTCGGCTTGCCCAAAGCGCCAACGCTTCAGGTCATCCGAGACCAACTGGAACAGCAAAGAAGCCGTCCCATCATTGTCGACGAACTGCCTGGCCTATCCGGATCGGAACTCTGCGGCGTGTGGCTAATCTGCGCGGACCGGGACATCGTGTTGCATGCCCCCGTAAAGTCGGCCTGGCACCGGCAGCAGATCGTCCTTCACGAGTTCAGCCACATGATTCTCTGTCATGACCTCGAAGAAAGTAGTGCAGACCTCGCCGCGACCTTCCTGCCTGACCTGAGCCAGGACGTACTCCGCGTGCTCGGACGCAGCAGCTACACAGACGGCGCAGAACTCATGGCTGAAGTCTTGGCCGACCAGCTCGCTACTCGAATCATCAACAGCGACGTCGATGCCATGCCCGAGCCCTTGGCATTTCGACAAGTATTCGGCTGATGGAAGCGGTCCCTGCCGCCGCACTCTGGGTCCTGACTGTTCTCAGGCTTCCAACAGCGCTCGATGCTCACCGTGGAAGCGTCTTCCGCGCCACTATCCTGGCTGCAATCGCCTGCACCCTTTATGTCCCAGCGGTCTACTACACCGTCGATCCACTACTCGGCGGACACAACCGCGTCGGGCTGGCTACCCTCTTGTCCTTGCTCCTGGGGTTCTGGCAGTTTCGCACGGCGATTCTGCTGGCAGCGGTTACAGATACAGAAGTACGACGGCGGCAGCTCGTCTTGGGCAGGTTCGCTGCTGCCGCCGTGTGCACCACAGTGACGGCCGGGTTTCTCGCCAGCCGCGTGGATGGCACCGATCCCAACTTGCCGCTGACCTACGCTGACCAGCCCGGGATGGCAGTCTTCCTCTGGACAGGCTCCGCTTTCATTATGTCGGTCTGCCTCGACATAGCCCGGGTCTGCCGCAGAAACGTCCCGCACATGCACGCACCGGCCTTCCGGTCGGCTTTTTCCCTCATCGCAGGGGGATGCGTCCTCTTCGCACTTGTCCTGCTGGACCGGCTGATCTATGGCGCTGTGCTTGCAGCTGAAGGCGCCGACAGTCAAACAGCTGCCGCACTGACAGGCTTCTACTGGATCGGAGAGACGGCTGCTGTGCTCCTGGTCAGTCTTGGACTACTTCTCCCCCGCATGGCGGGACGCCTCCGGCAGGGCATCTTCGCGCTGCGGGCAAGGCTACTTCTCATGCAGATCAAGCCAATTTGGAATGACGTTACAAGTTGCCAGCGTGAGCTGGTCCTGCAGGACCACCGCCCCGCTTTGCTCGTGTTCTTCTCCCGCCACGCGGAAGCCCAGCTTCACCGGCATTTAGTCGAAATCCTAGACTGTGAATTGGCGAGTCCCCTAGCCCGCGAGCGCCTCAACGAATACCACTTGTCGGTAGTCGAACGCGCCGAGCTCTTACTCGAGAGCCGCTCCACTCCTCACCTTCCTCGTTAAAATCCAGCCCTCACACCTCTGGCATCCAAGGCGCCAGCGTTAGATGCTGTCACGGCCAGTCATGTCGCCCCGCTGAGCCTCGCTGATGAATCAACGTGAACCAGAAGAATTGCGAAGAGTGCCGTACCACTTTCGAAGCGACGCGGAGGAGCCACCGGTTCTGCTCCCAACGTTGCGCGAACAGGCACCGGAGTCGTCGGCACCGAGCCACAATTCGACCTTCTACAGTGCCGGCAACAACTTTGAGCTCGCCGCATCTCAAAGCGCAGTTGCAGGCTACGAAGCGTCGTCTGGAGTCCGAGAGGATATCCTGCGAGGGCCAACGCCAAGTGGTTCAGTCCGAGCTCCGCTCTCAAGCCGCAGAGATCGACCGGCTCGAAGCCGAGAGTTCGGAACAGCGGCTGAGCATCAACCTCCTCCAGTCGGAGGTCGCACGCCTTAAACGAGCTCAACGGACTAATGTGCAGGACCTGGCCCACACCGCGGCCTTGCTTGTCTCAATCTCCCGCGCCAAGGGAGTGGCTCTTGACGTCCAAACCTTGGACATCCTCCGCCGGAGGGGTTGGGATCCAAGCAAACAGCAGGCAGGGGCACCTCGACTGTGACCATGTCTATCGCACGTCTGTCTGCCCGGTCGGGTCTGCGCTACCTGTTCAAGACGACAATGATGGATGACTTTTCCGGTTCTCCCCCGGACCCCACCACGTACTACATGAAGGCGGGCACACCCCAGGGGCGTTGGATTGGCGGCGGACTAAACGGCATCAGTAAGACGCTGGGTGAGGCCGTCACGGAAACCGACGCAAGAGCGGTTTTTGATTTGGCGGTACATCCGCAGACCGGCACTCCCCTGGGCCGGCCGCATGCCCAACCTGCCGCTGTCGAGAACATGACCGGCCAATCAGTTCAACGGAACGCGGTCGTTGGCTTCGACCTGACGTTCAGCGTCCCAAAGTCGGTGTCCGTACTCTGGGCTCTGAGCCCCCGCAGCAAGCAACAGCAGATCCTGAGAACCCATCATGGTGCGGTGAAGGCAACCCTTGCATGGCTGGAAACGAACGTCATCCACACCAGGGCCGGCCGCAACGGCGTCGCCCACATCGGCACGCGCGGCGCTGTTGCCGCAGCCTTCGACCACTGGGAATCACGCACCGGCGATCCGCAGCTCCACACCCATCTAGTTATCGCCAACCGCACACAGCGCGTCACCGACGGAGCATGGGTCACTCTCGACTCCCGTGCTCTCTATAAAGCAGCTGTCGCGGCGAGCGAACACTACAACGGACTCCTGTTCGACGCCCTCCAACGGAATCTCGGGTGCGACCCCGAGATACGCACTCCCCTCACCGCAACCCGCAACCCCAGCCAACAGCTCACCGGAATCGACGAGAAACTCATCCACGAATTCTCCAATCGCTCCCGCCTCATTAATTTGGAAACTGATCGGCTCGTGGCTTCATGGACCGTAGAACACGGCCATCCCCCAACCACCACGACAACCATCAAGCTCCGCCAGCAGGCAACCCTTTCTACTCGCGCCCCAAAGTCCGAGAGTCCCACGCCACTGCACCAGCTGTCGAAACAATGGCAGGCTCGAGCAATTGCCACAGGTTTCCAGCCAGCTGACGTCCTCGCCCACACCATCAACCGTTCCCGCGTCGCCCCTTTTACCTTCCTGGACTTCACTCCCGACTGGACATCCGCTGTCGCGACCATCGCCAGGGAACGGGTTGCCGGAAAACGCTCAACCTGGAACCGCTGGAACCTACTTGCAGAAGCGGAGAGAGTCTGCGCCCAAATCCGCTGCAGCACCTCATCAGACCGGGCCGCTCTGATAGATGCAGTCGCCACCGCTGCCGAACAACAATCAGTGCCCCTGAACGAGTACCGCTACTCCCTTCCACCGAACGCTGGCCCGGACCTGCAGCTCAACCAGCGGAGCGTTTTCGACTTCCATGGATCACGCCTCTACACCGACGCTTCAACACTCGCTTGCGAGGACGCCATCATGACGGCTAGGAAGGACAACGGCGGACCGGCTGTCCGCCCATCAGTCGTCATGGACTCGCTGGACAGCGGCCGCCGTCTGCAAGTGCCGAGGCTACATGCCGATCAGCGCGCGGCAGCTGCAGACGTCGTCCTTAGCGGAAACCGGCTGGACGCCATCGTCGGCCCGGCGGGAACGGGAAAAACCACCACGTTGAGTGCAGTGAAGGGAGTTTGGGAGGCAGAGCACGGGGCGGGCAGTGTCATCGGGCTGGCCCCGGCTGCGGCGAGCGCAGAGGTGCTGGGCCAGGAACTTCGTATGGTCACCGAGAACGTGACCAAGTGGCTGCACGAGTCGATGGGACACGGTGCGGCTGCGCGGGCTGAGCGCTTCTTCCATGTCCAGGGGCTCTTGAGTTCGTCCAAGTACGACCGGCGAAGCATCACGTTCGCCCAGGAAGGGGCCCGGCTCGCTGCGACTCACCAGCGGTGGTGCTTTCGCCCGAATCAACTCGTCATCATTGACGAAGCGTCCATGGTATCCACCTTTCAGCTTGCTGCACTCGCGCAGCAAGCAAAGGAAGCCGGTGCGAAAATCCTCCTGGTGGGAGACCCAGGCCAGTTGGACGCAATCGACGCTGGCGGCGTCCTCGGCTGGCTCGACCGCCAGGGATTGGCCACACGCCTCAGCACCATTTGGAGGTTCCATGAGGAGTGGGAGCGCTCATCGTCCCTCAAGCTGCGGGCGGGAGACTACTCAGCGATCGAGGACTACGAGCAGCATCGGCGGATCCGGCACGGCTCCTATCTAAACATGCTGGACCAGGCGTACCTTGCGTGGCAGACCGATATGCAGTCGGGTAAGTCTTCCATCCTGATTGCCGCAGACAACGAGACGGTCAGCATGCTCAACGAGCGGGCCCGAGCAGACCTGGTGGCCCAGGGAGTTGTGGATGCAGAGCTGGCAGCTCAACTCGCCGACGGCTTGGAGGCCGGTTCCGGTGACACCATCATCGCCCGCGGCAACAATCGCCGGCTCATTGACAGCGAAGGCGAATTTGTCCGAAACGGGACGCTGTTCGACGTCAGAGCGGTCAACAGGCACGACGGCTCAGTTCACGCAGTGCGGCGGGAGACTGGGGCGAGCGTCGTACTCCCCCGGGCCTATCTTGAGACGTCCGTTGAGCTCGGCTACGCGACTACCGCTCACCGATCCCAAGGCCTTACGGTCGATACCGGGCACACAGTGGTCACCCAAGGACGGTTGACCCGCGAGCTGCTCTACGTGAGCATGACGCGCGGCCGGTCCGGGAACGCAGCATATGTCAGCGAGGGCGACGACTCAGAACACCAAGCCGTCGACCCCTCGCTGCAGCTGTCGTGGCGCAGCATTCTCGGAGAGATATTGGCCGCAGAAGGTGCCGAGCGGACTGCCCACGAGGTCCGCGAAGCAGAGAGCAGGAAGGCGGACAACCTTGAACGGCTGTATGCCGAGTACGACTACCTCGCGCAGATTGCCGCCGGTGAGGACCTCAGACGCTGTCTGGGAAAGGGTGCCCCGCTCGCAGTGCAGGAACTAAGCGCGTCACCGTCGTGGGGCGCCGCAGTTGCCGCCTGGCGAAAAGCTACAGCGGTCGGCCATCACGGCGCAGAGCGCGTCATGGAGCGGACCGTGCAGGACAGCCATTCAGTGCACGACCCGATGGCCCTCCTTAGCGCGCGGCTTCGTCGCTACACAAAAGGATCACCGACGATGGAGATGTACCCTTTGCGCGAATCGTTCCCTGTGCTTGGACCCGAGTTGGCAGACATGATCGTCCAGGTCCGCGAACGCATCCGCCAGAGGATGGAATCCGTCACCTGGGCTGCCCTGACGCAGGATGCTCCGTGGAAGGACGAGCTGACTGCCGCCGTGGGTGCGACAGAATCCTCGGGCGGGCTGATTCGCGATGTTGCCCTGTTCAGGGACAGATGGGGAATCTACGATTCCCACCTGCCATTGGGAGCTCCCACGGCGGACTACGAATGGGAACAGCTGGGCCAGCGGCAAAGACTCCACGAAGCAATTGAGAGCGCCAGAAGCTCTCAGGCGGCCCCGCAGCCCGAGATCAGTACAACTGAAATGCATCGATCCCAGCACGTCGTCCTTACGAGTTCCGGCTGGCAGATCTAAGCTGATGTAGAGGCAAAACATTGGTCGTGAACCCAGCGGTGAAACCGAGAGTTACGACAGCCGGGTTGGTACTGGCCAGCGCGGTTGTTCTATCCGCGGCTGCCCTCTCTCTGGTTCTCCTTCTCTCCGCCGGCGTTCCCTTCTCCGCAAAGTTAGTAGGCTGCGCCACGCTGTTCGCTGCTGCACTACTTACTGGATGGCAATGGTGGCGACGGACTAGACAACGTCGGGCCTGGCAGGAACAGGCGACGGAACAGTGGAGATCCTTCAGCAATGCCAAAGCGCTTGGCGGCACAACAGCGGAGGTGACGCTGGTTAGCGTTGACGCAGTGCAGCCCACCGGCTCCTGGGTCACAATCCGGTGGAATCGCTTCAACCACACTCAGCGGGCCTGGCTGGAGTCGCTTCCGGAACCGATCTGGCCCGGATCGGTCCTGCTCATCTCCCCGGACCCAGCCCAGGTTATGCCTGGCGCGCCATGGCCGGACACGTACTTCATCCAGGCGGTGGATTGTTTGGCCTGGGCTCCCGCCGAAGGGCGCGGGGCGGCTCCTGTAACGCCATCTGTTGGAAGGGCGCGGAATACCTGAAGCTCCTGCCGCTGACTTGGCCCCAAACCCTTATTCGAACATATGTTCTATAGTTGTTTGCGTGATCAAGTCCGGCTCGCCAGAAGACCTCGAGCCCATGATGGCCCGGATGGACGCTGAGTCCAGCCGTCCGATAGATGATCCGGCGCCTATTCGGGACTTCCCGAAGTACGCCCGACCGTTAGTGTATGTCGGCGGAATCTATGGCAAGGCGGTTGGCTGGACTCACAAGTACGGTCTCATCGAATGGCTGGATTCCTCCGGCAAGTACCACATGGGATGGGCCCACTCTTCGAGCATCAAGCGGATGGAACCGGACGAATGGAAGGGCAGTTCGCGGCTATAGCAGGCACCGCGGTCCATCAGCGAGACAGGATGACAATGGCCTGGTCCTCGGCGGAAAGACCAGGCCATTGCCGTCTCTCGCTAGGGGGCAAGCTCAGCAAGGCCTCCCGACGGCGCAGGGTCAGAGACTAACCTCATTCCGCGCCGGCTCGCCGAAAGGGGATACCGACACCGGCCCCTTAGTTGCGATGTTGTACGTCGACTCCGGCGCCGCGTGCAGGCCCGCCTCTGTTGAAGCACCAGGCCCAGCGGCACGCGCAGAACGTTGGTATGCAGCGGTACCAAAGCGAAGGTCCGGGCCAATGGTCTCGGCTACGATCCGACGAGCCTCACGCCGCTCCCCATCCTTTTCAAAGGAACGGAATTCCAGCTCACCCGAAACGGTGACGGGGTCGCCCTTCTTCAGCGAATTGGAGGCATTCTCGGCGAGCGCCCGGAACGCGGAGACGTTGTGAAAAACAGGTTCCCCATCATGCCAGGATCCGTCTGGACCCTGTACCCGCTGGTTCACCGCAACGCGGAGCTTGGCGTGAGCCACCCCCGACTCACCGTAGGTCAGATCCGGATCTGCCACGAGGTTGCCGGCAATGTTAATCGGTATCTTGGTGCTCATATCGTGCGTCCTTCCTTCGCGGACGGGGCTTTCCCATCCAACGCTTGATCGGTTAACCTCACGGGCCGGAGATCTCCAAGCCACGCGAGGGCCCCGCTGCAGGCGTAACGCCGGCATAAGTTTCCTGGCCTTCAACCCACAGGGAGGCTTCTGCAGCCGGGACCTTCCCGCCCAGTCCTGGCGGATCGGTCATTTCCAGAATCTCCTTGCTTGCGGCCGTCACCCGGCCAAGCACTGATTTGGCAATATCCACTCGTGAGGCTGGCTGCTTTCGGGAGGTATCTCCGGCTGCTGACTGCTCCGCTTCGATAACTGCATCAGCCCAGCCGGACAGATAGCTTGCTGATTGAGGCCCTCTATCAATTCCGTGCGCCTTAAGCACCGTGTAGGCCACTGACTCCGCCTCGACTTCGGCCAGCCCACGGTGGTCCACGCTGCTCCCGTACAGTTTCCCCACATTGTCGTTCGGGCCGTGGAGCAAGACGTGCCCCAGCTCATGCGCGAGCACCGCTGCGCGTTCCTCTGAGTTCAGCCAGCCCCCCACCTGAACGCGGTGCTGGCCAAAATCCGTGAAGCCGCTTGTGAGCCCGAACTGCGAGTCCGTGACGTGCACTGCAAAGCCATGGGCGCGGGCAACTCTTTCCAGTGGCCCCCACAGCTGGGACGCCCCGGATGGAGGAAGCCCAGCTGATCGAGGAACCAGCAGCGGGGCACCCTCGGTTTGGGAGACGTCGAAGACCGCCTGGCCCCGCCACCCAGTGATGAGCGTCTTCTTCCCCTCGTCAACGGCGCCCTTGGGAGCCTTGTCGCCAAGGGGGATGCGGTGACGAGTGCCGTCAGGCAAGAGCACCTGTTGTACGCGGGCCGTCCTTGGCGCAACCACCCAAAAAGCATGCTCACCGCGAAGAACAGTCCGCCCGTGCCGCTCCCATTCCTTGTAGCCGGCCACGAGCGTCGGCTCGTCCGTACCGCGCTGTGCCATCTGCATCATCAGCAGGGCAACGTTCCCCCCGGAGTAGCGCCACAGGCTGGCGGAAGCGTCAAGGAGAACCTGCCAATGCGACGGCGACTCGACAGCCTTTTCAAGAATCGAGTGGAGTCCGTCCATCAATGCAGCAACGCGCTCCTCCGGCGCCATTCGCCGAGTCTCCAGCGCGGAGTTCAGGCCAGCGGTTGGGCTTGACGGAACTTCAGGTGCAGCGGCCACGACAGCCACCCTTCTGCTTCTTGGACCGCAGCTAAGCTGCGCAGACACCGGTTCATGGTTACCGGATCATCCGAGCGACATGACTCAGAATTCGGGAACCAGTTGATGGGCCGCCTTGCACCAGTCGATGAAGGCCGGATCGTCGTTCGCAAGCACGCGCGGTGCGGGCTCCTTGTGTGCCTGCAGTCCTACGCATCCGGCCGCCCTGGTGTGCGTCCTCAAACGTTCGACGGCGTGTGGGAGCCTTTCGTGAAAGGCGAGCGGCCCGAAGCCCGGATCGTCCGTCGTGTAGGAGGCCAGCTCCGCGCGGTGCAGCGCGTACAACTCAGCCACGATCTCAGGATGACGCCACCAGCAGTCCGGGACGACCGACGTCGTCAGCTGGTAGGTGGCCACGAGCCATCGCACCCAGGCAAATAGCGATCGCCATGCCTCCTGTGATTGCTCGGTCGTCATCTCCCGCCAGCGGCGAGTCACGGACTTGGGCCCAGCCTGTCCGGCAAATGCCGACCTGAAAAGTTGTGCAGTAATCTCGTCGTCCCCAAAGGAACCTGAGGAGGGAACATCAAACTCATCGACGTTGTCACGGCTGTGCATCAGGAGCCCCTCCGGTCTTCTGTTGACGCTGCTTGTGCCCGTCGGCCAACAGGCGCTCCATCTCAGCCTTCAGGCGGCGCAGTTCCCCGGCGTCCTTGCGCTTGTGCCATTCCAGGAGATCCAACAAAATGGGCCGCGTGCGCCGACCCAGCATGAGTGCGGTGCCAGCAGGGAGGCGTCGAATCTCGTCCAAGGCGATCACCGGACGGTCGCGAAGCTGTTCGCCGTCCTGCCGGCCCTGTGACGACCAGGAACGCGTGGTGAGCGTCAAGCTGCGCTCGCCGAGCAGACCGGCGAGCGATCGGAGGTCGTGTTCGTCAGATCCGCCTCCGAAAATCACCTTGATGATGGCGGAGTCCCATATTGTCGACGCCTCATCGATGGACCAGCCTGAGCGCGCCTGGGACAGGGATTGCAGGACGACGAGGGTGGAGATGCCGATACCGCCTCCATCGGCGAGGGCCACAGGCAGCCCGGGCCACGGTGCAAGGTTCGCGATCTCATCGAGTACGAGGGACAGCGGCGGTTCGAGCCTGCCGCCTGGCGAAACGAACGCCATTTCGCGTGCCGCGCTGTCGATGTCGTCGATCAGGGCGGAAAGATATGGACCGGCAGCAGCCGCGCCCGCGCGCGTGCCGATCAAATAGAGCGTGCCCCGTTCCCGAATGAACGCCTTCGGATCAAACTCCTCGGACTCGTCCTGCGGGTTCAGTGCAGCCAAAACCTTCGGTGAAGACAGCGGGGCAACCGCTGCCGAGACACCGATCCAGGAGTTCGAGGTATTCCGCGGGTCGTCTTCCAGGATTCCCATTAGGTCCGACTGCCAACCAAGCGCCGCGCCCGGCCTGCCCAGCACTTCCAGCGCTTCCCGGGCAAGCACAGGGCTGGAGGACCAGCGTCGGAATGCAGCCACTCCCTCGCCGGACAGGGCAGCAGCATGGAGCAGACATTGGAGGACGATCAGCGATCGCTTCTGCCACGCAGCGTTTTCGCCCCTCATCTCCGTGTCCGCGGTAATGACCAGCGCTCGCCGGGTGGCAACGTCCGGGTCCTCACATCCCCGCACCGGTGACCAGCGAAGGGACGACGGCAAGCCTGACATGCCTTGGGGATCGAACACCGTCACCGGGCGCCCGGCAGAAGCTCTTGCCTTCATGGTCACTACAAGGTTGTCGGCCCGAGTAGACGTCGTTACGACGGCACCGGGCGCGTCGAGGATCGCATTGATGACCACGTAGAGGCCCTTGCCGGATCGGGGAGCACCTTGGATCACCATCGATTCTTCAGTGGAAACGTGGACCGTGACGCCGCGGGATTGGCCAAGGGTCCAGGACAGATCCTGCACCGAAGGCTTCACCAGTCCCGGGCGCGTGAACTTCCCCCGCTTCTGCACCGCCCTCGCCCCAAAGTCGTGGACGATTTCGGCGCGACGGGCAACTCCGTCGCGGTTCAGGATGTCCTGCCGGAGCCACGCTCCCGATTGCTTCCACCGCCTCCACGCAATCAGCGCAGCCACGGCGAGCGCTCCGACCAGCAGCAGGGCCGGAGCCAGGATCCACCAAACGCTGTCCGTGCCGATTGCGCAGTCCCCACGGCGGATGGTTATCCAGTCCATCCTGTTGGCCAAAAGTCCGACGACGGCACCCGGATTGAAGGGCGACGGCGGCAAGGCGCCGCAGTGCCAAGAGGCCGCGAGCTGCGCCGCGGCCTGCACCAGCGCGCAGAGACATACGTAAGCTGCCGCTCCAATGAGAGCAGCGGTGACGAGCGGATTGTCGCTGGCAGCCCGGGAACTCGCTGGCCGTCTCACAGCATCCCTTCGTCTGTCCCGAAAACGGCCAACTCGTCCGTTGTTACCCTGTTGGCCACGATGAAGGAGCGGTTCCCGACTTTCCAGAGACCGACCCCCTTCGGAAGGTTCTCTACGTGGCCGCACTCAGCTTCGGTGAGGCCCAAGGCTTCCTTTGTTAGTCGCATGGCATCATGCTTCTGGCGGTAGATGATCCTGGTATCTGCTTCGGTGAGGAGGCCCAGGGCTTTCTGCCGATGTCCGCTGGTGCTGTCACCGATCTCATTGAGGTCAGCGACCTTATGCATGATCAGCAGGTTGGCAATGCCGTATGTTCTGGCAAGGCGCCACTGCTCGCTCATCTTCGCCAACATGTAGGGATCGGCGAGCATCCGCCAACCTTCGTCGTACACCACAAGGCGCTTGCCGCCGTCGGGATTGGTGATCGCCGCCTCGAGCCAGGTGGCGCCGCAAGCGGCGGCTAGCGAAAGGGCCTGCTCTGACGCTCCGATGAGGGCGGAGGTATCCATCACCATCATTGGGGCGTCCGCGTCGAAGGCTACGGTAGACGGAGCATCGAACATGCCCTCGAGATCACCGGACACGGTGCGCCGGAGGGAATGGCTGACGGCGGTTCCGCCCTCCGCGCCGACAAGCGCCACCATCTCCTTCGACGGTCGCAATAGATGGTCAAGCACCATGGGCAGCGTGGGGTTGGAGTTTTCCGCCATGGTTTCCATGAGGGCGATATCCAAGGCCGTGTGCTCGACGGGTCGGAGCGGCATTCCTTGACGCATGAGGGAGACCAGTGCCACCAGGAGATACCGGCGTCGTTGCCGAACGACGGCCTGCCACTGCGCCTCGGTGAGGGCGCTTGACCGTGGCCCGGCGTCCAGCGGATTTACTCGTGCCGGACGGCCAGGTCCGACGGAGATGACTTTGCCACCGACAGCCTTGGCGACGGCGACCCACTCACCCTTGGGATCAGAGGCCACTGCTGCTTTCCTGCCCAACGTAATGGACCGCGCCACGAGCGACTTGCCGCACATCGATTTGCCTGTGCCGACGGTTCCGATAACGACGATGGATGGGCCGCTGATGATCCCTTTGTCGTAAAGGATCCAGGGATCGTAGGAGAAGGCTCCTGACCCGAAGACATCGGTTCCGATGTAGGTGCCTTCGTGCCCCAGCCCCGATTCGGTAAGAAAAGGGTAAGCGGCCGCGAACGTCATGGTTGAGGCGCGGTGCGGCGCTGGACGTAACCGGTGCGGGCCCCGGAGCGAGTTCGGTTCTTTACTCCCCCAATCGCCCGTCAAGCGAAACTTCTGAAGTCCCGGCTGTGCATGCTCCGACGGAGCACTCGCCTGCCCGGACTCATGTGGTGCCGGTCGGCGTCGTGCTTTTCGCTCGTCCCGGTTCTTGCCCGACGGAAGGTATTCGAAAGTGGCCTTGGTCCTCTTCATCGCAGTCCCCGTCCCAGTGGCAGGCCGCTGGCAACAAAGGCCGCCCATTGCTGTCCGTAGAGAAGCCGCAGCTCAACGAAAGCACCCGCCGCTGCGGACTCAAGCTCCTGGCGGTGCCGTGCCAAGTCCTCCAATGAAGTCGCTGTGACCGTCATATATGCGGCCGGGCGGACGTCACCGTGGCCGGCGACAATTTCTTCCTCCCGTTGTGTCACTTCTTCCTCCTCGGCCCTTTGCTCACGGGTGAGCGGTCTGTCGAAGCGTGCATTGATGCGGCGACGGGTCTCGTGGGCTTCCTGGGCTGAGCGGATGTCACGAAGCGCTTCAGAAGTAGGTACCGCCCGAATAACCTCGGTAAAGGTGTGGCGGAATTCGCCCACATAGATCAGGGGGTGAAGGAAGCCCGGAAAGACTTTTTGCCGCGGCCATTCAGCGATCCAGAAGGTCTGATGGAAGCCGGAATCCGTCCGCAAGTACGTCCAGTGCTCCTCCACGCCCATCGGGCCGTGCCTCGTGAGGTCATCGGGAAACTCTGCTTCTGATGCATTCGACGGCGGAGCTGTCGCGGCCGTCATTTTGCCCGGGGGTAAAAGGGCAGGATCGAAAGCACCGCGAATGATGGCAAGCAGCCCCGATTCGCCGAACCATTCCTCGACCTTGACGTTATGGGTACCCAGAGACGTTCGCATCGCCTCGACTTCGAGCCGCAGGACGTGTTCAAGGCCGGTGACGCCCCCGCCCGACTCCTTGATCCGCCGTCGCGCCTTGCTCGTGTCCAGGACAACCGCGACAACCAGCTCATGGCTCATGGCTGAGCCGGCGGCCCCCAGTAAGTCCTCGTATGCACGTTGGCCCCACCCAGCGTCTTCCTTGCCGTCTGGAGCTGGCACGGCATTCTCCCGGTAGAAATCCCAGAGGGAAGATGACGGGTAGGGCACCGTGTAGTCCTGGATGGCGATGCGGGCAACGCTTTGCCGTTGGGCCATGCCGGCCTGAACCCGTGACCAGGCCTGGACCGCCCATGCTTTATCGTCAGCATCCAAGAGAGCGAATGAACGCGTACTGCACCGAAGAACTGCGATTGCCTCCTTGCCATGGCCATCTACCAGGAAGCATTCCCCACGGGCGGTAGTTCGAATCTCCAGACTGCCCAACCCACCGGGAAGGGCAAGCCGGCCGGCAAGGCGTGGAGCTTCCGGCTTCGCGAGGAACCTCGTCTGGCCCGCAGCTGCGCGGTAAAAGAACGTCGCGATCTGTTGTGCCCAGACTGGATATGGGACACGGGAGTACTGCAGTATTCCGAGCAGTATCAGCGCGAGCCACATGGGTCCGGTGGTGAACAAACCGACTGGACCGTGGCTCGCAGAGGCAACGATGGCTACTGCAACTCCCCCGGCCACGATGAGCAATTGGTACCACTTGAGCCCAAGGAAAAAGCCGCGGCGTTCGTACCTTGGGAATTTGACGGCTTCCAACGCGCGCCCGTCTTCAGACATACGGGGTACCTCCCTTCGATGGATCAATTCTTGGTGGCTGGGGTTTCGGAGGTTTGGTTGGGCCGGGGGTGTTGGTGCTACGGGCTCGCGGCCCTAGTTCTGGAGCTGTGTTGTGCCGAGCGACTGCTGGAGCTGGGCCGCCCTGACCGTTAGGACTTTCACGCGATGATCCCGGCGACGTCGGATTTGGCGGGACGTTTGGTGGTCCCGTGTTCAAGGATCGTTGCCCGCTGTCAGTACCCTGTGCAGTCAGTCCGGCAGGCACAGGAGGAGCTGACACCTGTGTCGGGAAGACGTTTCGGCTTGAACTGATCGGCCGTGTCATGGCGGAACGACTCACCATGTTCGCGAGCGTCAGGCGGCCGCCTGCCTGCCGGCTAATCTGTCTGGCCGCAACACTGGTGCTTCGCGACAGGACGTGGCCACCGCCCGCCGTTTGGGCAGCTGCAGCGAGTTCCCCTCCGGCGAAGCTCACCAAGCGCAAGGCCATGAGTGGTGCACCGCAGGCGAGGGCCATGCCCACCGTTCCAGCAGCCAATCCCGCAAAGGACTTGGAGTCGGCAAAGAGCTTAACCGCAACGGCCAAGACTGTTCCCGCCAATGGCTTGGCAAGAACTAGGGCAACGACAACCTCGCACCAGCGTCGCGCCCATGCCTGTGTCTTGTCCCAGGGCACCAGCATGAGAGCAACCGGCGCAACTGCGGCCAGGACGACAAGTGCAAAGGAGCGGAAGATCATCGAGCACATCAGGATGAAGGCAAGAATCCACACGACAATTACCGCCATCGCTGTGACAACAACGGCTCCGACCGGGCCGCCCGTCGTCCCAGGTGCCAGCGATACCAAGTTCCATTCCCGGCCCGATCCTTTCGGTGCCCGTTCGAATCCGAAGAGCCTCATGAAAACCAAGTAGGGATCAGAACCTATGGATTGGAGCAGAGCGGCAGAGGCTGAGTCGCTTACCCGGGTGACCTGGCGGACGAGATAGACCGCGGCACCGACCATTGGAACGGCAGCAGCCCCACCGACCATCGCGCGCCCGATTCTCCTCGGCTGCTGGCTTATCAACCCGGACAGGATCTGTAGGATCATCACCACGACGAGCGGTGTCATCATGACAACTACCCACCAGCTTGTGAGCCCTTGGATCGATACCCATTGGGAGTCGTCGACGTTCGACACTTCGAAGGCGCCGGTGATGAATGCCCAAAGCCAGGACGCCATATTTTCGAGGATATTCGCGAAGAGTGAAGTGACGGCGCCAATGGCGTTGTCGTTAATTTGGGATACAACACCACAGCCCGGCGGCCACCATCCATTGAGGTCGCATTTCACGGGCAATGCCTAAAACCCGAGCGGAAAGGCTGTCTGCGACCACAGAATGTAGCCGTTTATGCCGCCAAGGATAGCGGCCACGGGTCCCGTCCAGAGGAGAATCACGCCGCCGCTGGAAGCCAGGCGCGACGATTGGCTCAGCTTGCCGGCCAGCAGCAGGGCTGCACCGATGATCGCCACGATGGCGATGATGATGAAGGCGCCGACGAGGATGCCGCCGCCTATCTGCTTGAGCGATTCAAGGAAGGGGAAACTCGCGTTGGGCGTGATTCCCGGGTCCACCGCTGCCAGAAACATGGGTGCTCCGTCCGTCGTATTCCATGGAGTGAGCAGATGAGCTCACAAGTTCATGGGAGGTGAAGCATGGAACGACATGACCTGAACATCGAACATGCCTATCGGACATGACAACGACCAGACTTGCTTGACCCCACTCATCGCGGGGAGGTGGGTCTCCCAACAGGACGTCGCTTATGCGCTGACTCGCCCATGGCCGAGATGCCCACAGCGCGCGACACGAGCCCTCAGCGTGGAAGCAGATCAAAGTAGGCGGTGCCAGAATTCCAGCTAATTGGATGCAGTAATGTCCCCACGGCGGGGTTCAAGGCACTCCACATCATGCCGTTGCCCGCGTAGATGCCAACGTGCCCCCAGTTATCCGGTCCTTGGGGATTCTGAACCACCAGGTCCCCCGGCTGCGGGTCGTCGGTCCGTACCCCAACACGCCACTGCTCCACCCGCGGCAGTTCGATTCCAGCCTGCCGATAGATCCATTGCACGTAGCCGGAACAGTCCCAGGCTTTGAATGCAGTGCCACCCCACACATACCGTCCACCTAGACCTTCCTGCGTGAACCGCAGAATGTCCTGGCGGAGCTGACTCAGGTATTTCCAAGAGGCCGCAGGCCCCACTTTGGGCGGCGAAGATGAGCAAGGAGCTGGCGACGTGTCCGGTTCCAACGCAGCAACGACTGCTGTCGCCGCACGCTCCCAACGCGCGTAAAGCTCGGGAAAAGCAGATACCTGGACTGCCTGAGCAGCCAGATCTTTGTCCATCGCCTGCCATCCCGGTACGTCGAGCAGCCCTCGAGGACTTCCTCGGTTGGGACCCAAAGGGCCGCCGTAGAAGGCGCGAGCGTTGTAGAAAACGTCCATAAGCTGCTCAACGCTCCCCCACCCCGCCGTGGGACGTTGTTGAGCCGAGCCTATCGAGTCATGGTCGCTCCCAACGCCATCATTTGGAAAGCCCATGGAAGCCGGAACCCTGGGATTTGCGAGTACGCGCAAACTCGACTCCTGCATTGCCATCATGATGGCAATGATCTGTCCCGAACGGGGTACACCAAGCTGTTTTCCGACCCCAATGTACGCGCGAGCCACGCTTTCCTGTCGCGAGTTCAGCTCGTATAGCACCTGGCTACCATCGCGGACCTCCAGGCCATCGGCAGTCCCCGTAGCCGTGCTGCTAGATGCAGCATCAGCCGGAGCACAAGCGACAGTTGGCTTACCTCTCAGACCGGCAAGTAGAGCCACACCCGCGACGAACGCCATCAGGCCGAGAAGCACAAGGACAGTCACAGCGGCAGCGACACTTTTCAGCAGTGCCCGTCTTCTAACGAGACCGGCCACGGCCATAGGACCGACCATCAGTAGACGATCCGGTCCGCGGTCGCATAGAAGGCAACCATGGCGCAGCGGTCAGCCGGAGCTGTAGCCGCAGGCGGGCAGTTCAGCATCACCGTTATAGGTGCGGAATAAGTGTTTCGATCCCTGCTCGTCTCATCGAGCACTTGCACGATCACAGTGCACACGTGAAGGCCGGCCCACGGCGGTGGGAATTCTTGAACTTTGGCTAGCTCGAGATCGCAGCGAACAGATTGAGCTTTGGCGCTCCGGCGCGCCGACTGCTGTCCAAGACCCGCAAAGGAAGTGGCAGTCACACCAGTGGCTTCGAACTCTTTGACCAACACCGACAAGGGGTTGGATCCATCGGGAAGCAACTCCCACCACGAACGCACCCGTGCATACACGTCCGAGTACGACGACGAGCGGCTGTCCCACGTATAGATTCCCCTTGCTGCCTCTGCAGCGAGCGCGCGGAAGTCCCTTGTTGGCGAAAGATCAACAGGTGAGGCCGGTGCGGCCGCATCGGTTTCGTCAGGGACAGCAGTGGACGCGCCCGGTGCTGAGGGCGTCCCGGAAGATGCCGACGCGAAAGGCGTGCTTGCTGTCGGGCTTTGGGCCGGCAGCGCACCCGGCCTACGGCCCGGCCAGAATAGGAAAAGGAGACCGCCTATCAGCAAGACAACGAAGAGTCTGGCAACGAACGAGCGCTGGCGGCCCACGGCATGGAGTGTGCGCAGTACCCGGCTTCCCGCCCCCCAGCCAACCATGACTTATGCAGTCTGCCTGCTGGCCTCGTGCTGGAGCACGCGCCAAGCTGTCCGGTACAACTGCCGCGCGAAACCGATGTTCACGGCGACATACCGCTCAGTGACACCAAGCTCCGTCGCCAGCGCCGCCATCTGCTCAGACCTAGGCAGGCCGCGCAAACCTGGACGGACTATGGTCTCCGCGACTCTTCTCAGAACAGCCGTAGGAAGGCAATCCGCAGCGGACCGGCAAAGACCTTCCATGCTGACCCCCGGCTCGGGGTGGCAGTTCAAAGCAGCATTGATAGTCATGGCGGTCTGCCGCACGACGGTGACGGCATGCCAGCGCCTCCTGTCCCTTGGCGAGGGTGGCCCGTAATGCCTTGGCCCGACTAGGCTTGAGACAGCCAATTGCCAGATATCCTCCCTCACGTTTCTTTGCACCAGGCCAAGCATGGCCTGAGCCCAGGCGTGATCGACATACTTCTCCGTGCTGTCCCAACCCAACCCGGCGCTGACGACAGCAAGCACTTCAGGTGAGGGTTCCGCCGTCGTGAAATCCATGAGCAGCGGCAAAGTCTGATGACTGAGTTCGCGCCGGACGTGTGCCGCGCAGATCTTGTTGCAGACACCTTGGACCCAGGCTTCGAAGGGAATGCCCGGCAACTCCCGGTAGCGCCCCTTCGTCACGCCGTCCCATACGGCGACCCGGATATCCTGCATGAGGTCGTCCACATCGCACATGCGCCCAATCCGCGTCAGACGGGAAACCACGTAACCCTGAACACTGTTCACCGCGCTCATGATGCGGTCGATCGGGATATTGCACTCCCCTGCCGCAGGAGGGTTTAGCAATGAGACGTCGACAGTGGTGGTCTTAACTGGTTCCCGGATGGGTTTATTTGCTTTGGCGTCGAGTTCCACGACTTCACCGCTTTTGTTCAGATCGAGTAGTAAGCAGAGTCACGGGTGGAGCAACTCGCGGATGTGGATGCGCAGATCCACCAACGACCAGTAGAAGCTATTGAAGTTATTGTCGAAGATACTTAAAGTATCGTCAAGGGTGCCGTTCTTACTTTTTCGCCAACCTTCGGGAAGAATGTGGCTATGCCGCGGATTACCCAGCCACACGACGCCGCCTGGTCGGCTGACGTTGAGGCTGCCGTCGCTACCTTTGGCAACCGGTCGCGGAACGAGATTCTCCGATTTCTTACGGCGAATGGACCGGCGACGCGCGGCGACATTGTCGCCGCCGTCAGCGCCGGCGAACCGAGCGTGGCTAAGCACCTCACGGCCCTGGAGGACGTGGGCGTGGTGATAGTCGACGTCGAACCCGGGCGTCGGCACGGGCGCTCGCCCCGGTACTCTGCCAACGCAGTCCGAATAAAGGAACTGCTCGACGCGCACCTAAGCTACCTGCTCGAGAAGTAGTGGCAACGTTGCGACGGCGGTAGCGCCTGTTCGATCTATTCCGCTGCTTCACCCGCGTCTGACGATGAACCCGCCGCTGCTTGCTCGCCTTCCGGCCGCCGGCTGATGTCCCTGTTCAAGTACTGTGTGATGGCACGCAGCGTCTCCGGGGACACATCACCAAGAGTTCTGGCCGCAAAGGTCTTCACACGGGCTGCGCGCAGGGACTTCACAAACTCAAGCTGTGAATCAATTCGTTCGGGCAGGTCAGCTGCCTCGCCACCTTGCAGATACCCAGGGTCGACATTGAAGATTTCGCACAGAGCTCCAAGCAATGCCGGGTCACTGACTAGTCTCCCCGTGCCGTCCTTCATGTAGAACCAGCGGGCTCGAGAAAGCTTGATTCCCCTGCTCTGCAGCTTCTCCTGAACCTCACGGAACGTGACGGGCTGACCTCGCTCGGCAACCACAACATCAAGCAGAAGGTTCAGGCGACGCGCCAACTCTGCCTGCGGAGACAAGCCAGCACTGAGTCCCTCTTGGTCAGAAGACAAGACGCGCCTCCCTCCTGGTGCAATGCCACGCCAACCCTGGTGCCCAGTATTCCCCCGCCGAAGGCCGCCTGCAATAACGCTTCTGCGACGCTTCCATCCCCTTGCGGATGAGCGTATCGTTCTCCTGTAGACCCGTCTACAGCTCGTTTAGCTCTCTCCCAAAGTCATTCGGTGGTGGTCTCCGTGGCAGAGGACATCTTGATGAACCGGACGCGAAGTCGACTCCTTCGTTTCCTGATCGCGCTTGGCCCGGCGTCCTGTGCAGATGCAGCTGTCGCCTTGGAACTGTCGAAGTCCACGATCCGTCGACAAATGGCGTTGCTGTGCGGCGCCGGCATTGTCAGGCGGGGAGAGGGAACATACAGCGCCCAGCCGGACCAGATAGAGAAGCAGCTTCGGGAGCTATCCTCAACGTTCCAATCTCCCGTTCCCGACTTCAGAGACCCGGCCACTGAGACCGCATACTTATCGCTATCGCAATTCCACTCAAGCGACTGCCCTCACACCTCGAAAGAAATCAACTGAGCGAGCTCGGCTCGGCTTCTTGCGAAGTGTCCTGAAACCCAGATGGAGGTCGACCTGTCCGCCGTGCCATGGAGCCGCAGGCTCGCGAGCACCGATCATGGAAATGTCCAATATCGACGAGGCCCCCATCAGCTCAGCGGCAGGCGTAGATGTTCCGCGTCAAGGACTTCTGGCTTGGTTGGCCAGCCCAGGCGGGGGCGCCGAAGCTCAACAACCAATGCGTGCCTCTTTAGATTGCAGCACCCGCGAATGGTGGCTTGGGATCTCCGGAGCTACTGTTCGAACCAGACGTTCGAGTGGGCCAATTCCAGGGTACGGCTGAAGTTTTATTTCCGGCACGGCGGGTCGGTGGCCAGGTCTGCTCATTCAAAAGGGTCTCGGTTGCGTCAGACCTTGTCATGGACTGAACCTCGCACACTTGATCAACTCCTGGGGTTGACTTGGATTTATCGCCGACAGCCGACCTTGTCCGCACTCTGTTAGCGATGTGAGAAGGCGGGCGTCAGCAGCGCATTCGGAACCCGTGGGTCGCTTATCGCGGCCACCTTCATGTGGTCAGGGTCCGAGAAAATGACGTGATGAACGTCAGGGGCCTCTACCACGTAGTTGCTGCGGGGATTCTGTGTTTCGGTCGCGGCGTTCACAGGCATCATGTCTACGTCAAAACTCGTTTCCCCGAGCCTCCTCCGTCAAGCACATGCTGACTTTCACTCCGACGCGTCAGAGGTCTACGACGAGGTTCTCATTGAGGCATCGGACCGAATCCGCAGTTCGGGGTCGATTGGCAAGGCTGACATCGGGGCTTTGCTCTTCTGGAAGCGTCTCCACGCCGACACTCGTTGGGTCCGAGACCTCATGGCTATGGACGATTCCGAAGTTCGCGACACCACGGGTCACGCCGTCTCCGCGGTCAACGACACTGCCCTAGACCTTGCCTCAGCAGCTGCTAAAGGCCGAAAAGCTCTAAGCGCTTTGCCCGGCTTTGTCCGCGGTGACGCCCTTGCCTCAGCTCTTCTCACAGCGGCCGCCCCGGACCGCATGGCGATCTATGATCGACGGGCCCAGATGGGCCTGGAAAGGCTCGGACTTTCGCTGTCCGCTGCAAGGGGACGGTACGAGAGGTACATGACGATCGTCGCTGGACTGGCGTCCGAGGCCGAACGCCGCGGTCACACATGGTCTCCCCGACAGGTAGATCTGGCCCTGTTTGCCTTGGGCGGTCAAAGGAGGATCAGCTAAGGCGGTTCAGACCTCAACGATCTTGGTGCTCACCATGATGACTTCGTAACCCCGGCTGTTCCACAGGGCGAGATCGGGTACTGGAGTACCTGGCCAGGAGCAACAGCTTCATCAGCGCCCGCAGTGCCGGGATCGCTGCCGACCTATTGGTCTGCCGGTAGAGTGCGGTTCATGACATTGGGGGATGCCACTGCGGTGGCGGCTGACGAACGTGCTCTTGAACTTGGCTACGCGCAGCGCCGGTCCTGGATTTTTTGGGCCTGGTGGTACGGGCTGGCAATGGCGATAACGGGAGCTGCCGATGCAATCCTTTCCGGACTGGTCGGGCAGGACACAAGCCGTGGCATCTCGATGGTCCTCCTGGGTGCGCCGATTTCCGGCATCGGCTGGCTCCTGACCATTGGAGTCCGGTTTTCGAAGAAGCTGCCGAAACCGGCCAAGGATGTGCCGCGGGTGGAGCAGGGCATCCGAATCAACCCCGGCGTCGTCAAGTCCCTGATGATCGCCACGGTGCTGATCGCCGCCGCCATGACCTTCTTGACGCCCCGCGGCACGTCCCCCGAAACACTCCCGTACACCGGCCTGGTCGCCGCGGCAATCCTCAGCCTGGCCGCGGGCATGGCCCGCTCGGGGTGGCTCTTCCGGAACAGCAGCCAGCTGTACTCGCGCTGGCTGGAACGCCGGCAGGGACGATGACCGGCGGCCAGCGGCCGTGGACGTTCGCAGCGGTGTGCGTCATGGTCCTCACGCTGACGCTGCTGATCTCCAACCTGATGGGCGGGTCGTTGCCGAAGCTGCTGCCCTGGTACGTGGCCGGCTACCTGCTGATCGGCGCGTGCATCTTCGGCCCGGCGGGCAGGTTTCCCTCGCTGCTGCAGGCCGTGGCGTTCGTGCTTCCCGGCGCGCTGCTCGTTGTCCTGGCGCTCTGGGACCAGGGCGTCTGGGCCGGCGGCTGGCTGCTCGGGCTGCCGGCCTGGGGGCTGCTGCTGAGCCGGTGGACGCGCGAGAACCCGCTGCGGGTCTTGGACGTGCTGAAGTTCCTAGGCCTGCTCGCGCTCGGCCTGGTGATCTTCACCTTCAACGTCGTCTACCCGATCCCCAGCCTGGGCCTGTTCGTACTCCCGGTCATTCCTTTCGTCCGGCTGGCCTACCCGGACTATCGGGCCCGACCAGTGCAGGCCGCCGTCGATGTCCTCTTCGGCTTTGCCACCGTCTGGATCGCCTTCTCGATCCCCACCCCGGAAGGATCCTGGTCCTCTCCCTGGACCCTCGCCGGCGGGGCAGCGACCGTTGGTCTCATGATCGCGTTCTGGGCCCAGGGCCTCCCCCGCCGCTCCCGGCAGGTAAAGATCAAAAACGGGGCCATCGTCTAGGTCTCCGCGAGAGCTACGGCACCAGGGGTTGCGCAGACAATCATAAGCATGCTTACAATAACTTCATTCGGATGGGGATCCGGTTGCATGGGGATGCGAAAAGGGTGCGCTCAGCGAACGGGGCGCACCCTTTCCCATGCCCGGAGAATAGGGGCACCTCACGTAGGCTAGGGCCAACGACAGGCAGGCGAGGGGTGAGGGGCAGGTTGATGACCCAGACCAAACGCCCGGCCCCCCACCCGGAGTGGGTGCAGATGTACGGGCAGGGCATCCCTGCTTCGAAGATCGCGGCAGTGGCCGGCGCCCCCGAGGCTACGGTCCGGTATCACTTGGCGATCGCCGCCAGACAGGACCCAGGGCTCCGGGCCCGGCACCAGGCCGCCCTGCCGCCGGCACCACCTCGGGTCACCGCTGCCGGCCAGCGGATCTTGGACGACCTCCTGGCGTTCCATGCGACTGAAGGCCGGCTGCCGGTCCACGGACGGTCCGCCCGGGAATCATCGCTGGCCGGGTGACTTGTCCGGCGCAGGAGCCACGCAGCCGACGGCACCCTCTCCCCCGTCTACGCCCAGGCGCTGGACACCATCCCCGGCTGGCGGGACCAACCGAGCAAGCAAGATGCCGACGCAGCCCGGTGGAGCCAGCGCCTGGCCGAGGTGGCCGCCTACCTGGCGGCCGGCAACGAGCTGCCCCGGCACAACAAGACCGACGACCGCGAGGAGCGCACGCTGGGGGTGTGGCTGCACACCCAGAGGATCGACTACCGGGCCGGGAAGCTGTCCGCGGCAAGGGAAGCCCGGCTGAACGAGATCATCCCTGGCTGGCGGCAAGGGCGGCCGCGGCGCGGGGCGAACAGCAGGCACGGCCACCAATAGTTGGCGGGCAGCCACGCTGGAGATTCCTCGGTGAACTCAGCGCCGGCCCAGACGGTCACAGGTATGTCTGGCCCGGCAATTCAGGGGGTGCAATGGCTGACGATGTTGTCGACCCGGACTTCGTAGTTGGTCACGAGCCAATCGTAGGAATAGGTGCAGGTCATTCCGGTGGCATCGGTGATCGTGCGCGTCTCGCGCAGCTTGTCCGTCCGGTGACCCTGTTGAATGGCCGCCACGTACCTGTCCACGGTCGACCGATCATCAATAACGGCCCCCGATGCGTCGTAGGTCGTGGAAGTCGTTGTGATGGACCAAGTGACGGCCACGCCTCCTGTAGGAGTCAGCGCTGAATTCTCGAACCAGACCTCCTCCCAGCAGAACGACCCGGAACCGCTCGGGTAGCACTCACTGTAGGTCGCCACCTCGGCGCCGCTACTGGCTGCGCCTGTGCTCGCGGCGGTCGCGGCCGGAGCGCCTCCAAAGAACAGCATAGGGGTGAGTGCGGAAAGAACAGCGAGCGTCTTCTTCGTGATGCCAAGCATGATTGCCTGCCTTGGGTCGCAGATGTTTGGGTCGCTGCGGCGCGATCGGCCATCCCTTCTTCCGCGCTCCATGCGTAAACCCCAACCCATACACGTGCCGCACTGGAGCTTTCCACGTAGAGGAAAGTTTGCCGTTGGTTAGCGCCTCCGGTAAAGGACTTCCTGCCCCCTATTTGCTGGGTGACGTCTCGTTCTTGCCAAGGCATGCCGTCGACTCCAGGGCGGCATGGGTAGGACGTCGGTTTCGAGATGAAGGCGAACAGACCGTGCAAGCGCCGGTCGAACGTCATCGGAAACAGCGCCATCTGCACTTCAAGTGGAAGCGACGGGGAGCTTGAGTACAGCTTCACAGTGTGAAGCCCCGGCCCAGGAGAGCCTCAAGACGCCGTGCTGGAGGTCAGGCCTGACCATGGGAGAGATTAGCTACTCCTCGCCTGTCCCGCCCTCGTCCTGAAGCTCGCCCGCGGCGATCCGTTCGGCAGTGCGCCGGTACGCATCGGCGATGTAGTCCTCAAGGTCCTGCCGGCCAATCCGCCACATGCCCCGGCCACCGACCTGGAAAGCCCGCAGGTCCCCTGCCTTGATCAGTGCATGGACCTGGTTCGGCTTCACGTTCAGCTCTTCGGCTACCTGGGTGGGAGTCAGGAATCGATGGGGCGGCGTGGTGGGTTCGTCGGTCATCGGTTCATCCTATGTGCCCGAGGTTGCAACCGTTGGCCCGGCGCCTGGGAGGACAGAGGCCCGGACCGATTGAACTGGTCCCCGAAAGTTGGACTCGTTAATGTGCGGGTTCCACTTTAGCGGCCAGAGATCGACCAACCACAGGAGTCCTCGTCCCATTTGGGACGAGGACTCCTGTGGGATGGTGGCAGCTCCGTCGACCGAACAGAGCTACTTGGTGAATTCCTTCCCGAGGACTCTTCCCGTTCCAGCGTCGATGGATACCCGATAACAGAGCCACGTATTGGCGAAAACTACGCCGGCAGGACCCAAATCCATGGAAAGGTAGCATTCCTGATTGCCTGTATCGGGAAGTTCTGCGATCCAAGCTATTGAACCGTCATTTCGAACCTTCACCAGGTTCCGCTGAGAACCCTCACCCATCTTCGAGTAGTCCAGCAGGACAATTGCAGAGTCGTCACCGGGCAGCTCTTGGGCGTCCAAGACGGGCACCCCAAGTACTTTGCGGTCACTGGTGATTTCATAATGCATTTTTAAAACCTACGCCGGGCTTGGGTTAAAGGAGTTCAGGTCACGGCCTGGGCCTTCGATGGCTGCCGCCTTAGTACTCGATGGCCTTCCGGTCCATGGACTTAAGGGCGGCGAGGCGGGCTTCCACTTCGGTCTGCTCGCCGAGGTCTTCCAGGGAGGCGAACTGGGCATCCAGGGATGAGGCGGCGAGTTCCTGCTGGCCGCGGACGGTGGCTTCTTCGCGGCGGATCCTGTCCTCGAACCGGCCGATCGCCGAGGTGGGGTCTCCGGCGTCCAGGGCTTTGAGGGCGTCGTTCACCTGTGACTGGGTGGCGGCGACCCGGGCACGGCTGACCAGCTGGTTGCGCTTGGCCGTCAGTTCACCGAGCTTGCCGCGCATCTGGTCCAGGCCCTGCTTGAGCTTGTCGACGACCTCGTTCTGGGCCGCCAAGCTCGGTTCCTGTGCCTTGGCGGTGGTTTCGGCGGTCATCTGCCGGCCGATGGCGACCTTCGCCAGGGCATCAAACTTGTCGGCGTCCACGGGGTTCCCGGCGGCGCGGAACTCGTCGGCCTTCTTCGAGGCGGCGATGGCCTTGTTGCCCCACGTGTTGGCGTCGGTCATGGCGCGGGCGTGATCCTCCTCGGCCATCCGGAGGTTGCCGATCGTGGTGGCGACGGCAGCCTCGGCTTCGCGGATGTTCTCCGAGTAGTCCCGGACCATCTGGTCCAGCATCTTTTGCGGGTCTTCGGCGGAGTCCAGGAGGGCGTTCAGGTTGGCCTTGGCGAGCTGGGCGACGCGGGCGAAAATACTTTGTTTCACAGGGGTCTTTCTATCAGGAATGGCGTTCGGATCTCATGTGTACGGCAGCCGACGGGGCTCACCCCAACCGTCTATTCCGTCTGCCGGCGGCCGCGCACCCTCAGGACCTCGGCAAGACCGGCCAGCGCCAGGGGGAACGACACGACGGCGGCCAAGTGCCGCTTTAGGTCGTAGGGGGAATCCATTGTCGCCCAGCCCACGAGAACGCCTGGCAGCGCGACGCAGATGGTCACCCATAGACGGTTCTCCCGTGCGCCCGACCAGACGGCGGCAGCGATCGACAGCGCGGAACCGGCGTAGATGTAGCGGCTGCCGATCCAGACCTCTTCCTGCTCGGCCGGAGCAGGCAGCCAGATGTTCCAGTCGGCGCGCCAGATGCCGTAGCCGATCAGGACCAGCGAGGCGAGGACGAGCAGGATCCAGGCGATGGTTCGGGCCCACCGCCGCTTCGGTTCTGACCAGGCGCTCACCTGCTGGCAAATTCCTTGCGGCGGAAGGTCCCGGCGATGGAGAGTTTGCGGCCGTATTCGATTGACCCGTACCGGAACAGATGGACTGCGAGGCGCAGGATGGCGATGCCGATGACGAACAGCTCGGCGATGACGATCCCTGCCTCGACCGGGCCGAGGGTGCCGAACGCGTTGCGGAGCAGGGCGGTGACCGGGGAGGTCAGCGGGAAGTAGGTGAAGACCTGCACAATCAGGGCTTCGGGGTTGGAGATGACCAGGCTGAATGTGTAGAAGGGGATGAACATCATGGCCATCAGCGGGCCGAAGATGGTGCCGGCTTCCTTGGCGGTCGGCATGATCGCCCCGATGGCCACGAGCACACCGGTGAAGACGGTAAACCCGCCCAGCAGGAGCAGCAGCCCCGTGATCATGGGCCCCGGTTCGAAGACCATGGAGGACAGGTTCATGTCCGGCAGCGCCAGGGAGTCGCGGAAGAACAGGTAGGCGAGCCCGACCGGGGCCAGAAACACCCCGATCTGCACCAGGCCGACCATGAACAGGGAGATGATCTTGCCGGTGATGAGTGTCGTCGGGTTCAGGGTGGTCAGGATCATCTCGGTGACCCGGTTCTCCTTCTCCTCCAAGGTCGAGTTCAGCATCTGGTTCGAGAGCAGGATCATCGAGATGTAGAACACGACCAGGAACAGCAGCGGCGGGATCACTCCCCCGATGCCGGCGGCGGGCTGGCCGTCCTTGAACGTCTCGGAGTCGAACTTCACCTTCCCGGTCAGTGCCGCCGTCAGCTGGGGTGAGCCGACCTGGTACTGCGCGGATGCCTCCAGCAGCTGCTTCGCCACCGCCTCGTACTTGCCGTTCTCGAACATGCCCTTGTCGGCCCCGTAGACCTTCACCGGCTCAGTGGTCGGATCGGCCGGGTATTCGAAGTACGCCTCGGACGTCCCGTTCTTCACAGCCTCGATGGCGGCCGCCGGGTTGTCGGTGTAGGTGCCGCCGGCCAGCTTGGCGCCCGGGGACATGATGATGCCGGAGGCATCCGAGTACGCGAAGGCGAACTTGGCGCTCTTCTGCGCGTCGGCGCTGTCCTTTGAGCTGGCGTTGGAGGCGTACACGAGGGCGAAGACCAGGATGAGGATGAACGGGATCGCCAGGGTGGCGATGGCGAAGCCACGCTTCTTGATGGTCCGGATGAATTCGAAGGCGACCACGGTGCCGAGGTTGTGCCGTGCCGCCATCAGTTTGCCTCCGCCAGTTCGTGCTGCTCGCCGTAAACCTTGATGAAGATTTCATCCAGGGAGATCCGCGCCGGAGTGAACGACCGGAGACTGACCCCGGCCTGGACGAGCTCGCGCAGGACCTTCTCCTCCGACGCCCCCTGGCCCGGTGCCAGCTCTGCCCGGCCGTCACTGACGGAGATGATCTCGTACAGGTCGGAGTCCGGGAGGACGCCGTCGTAGGTCACCCGGTAGACGGTTCCGCCGAACTCCTCCTGGACTTCCTCGACGGTGCCGTAGGCGCGGGAGACGCCGTCCTTGAGCAGGATGACCCGGTCGCAGAGCCGCTCGACCTCCTCCATCTGGTGCGTGACCATGATGACGGTCGCCCCGGCCCGCTTGTGCTCTTCGATGATGTCCATCAACAGCCGGCGGTTCACCGGGTCAAAGCCCTTGGTCGGCTCGTCCAGGATCAGCAGCTCCGGGTTGTTCATGATCGTCACCCCGAGCTGCACTTTCTGCTGCTGGCCGCCGGAGAGCTTGTCCAGCCGGGTCTTGGCCTTCTCCGGGATTCCGACCCTCTCCAGGTAGGACTCGGACCAGGACCGGGCCGCGGCCTTGGACAGGCCCTTGAGCCGGCCGAAGTAGACCATCACATCCAGGACCGGTTCCTTCTTGTACAGGCCGCGTTCCTCGGGCAGGTACCCGAGACGGGCTCCGTCACGTGGTTCGAAGACCTTCCCGCCAATGTGCAGGGTGCCGGCCGTGGGCTGGTAGATGCCCAGCAGGGCCCGCAGCGTCGTGGTCTTCCCCGACCCGTTGGACCCCAGGAAACCGAACGTCTCCCCGGCGTGGACGTCGAAGGACAGGTCCCGGATAACCGTGGTGTCCCCGAAGTCCATCCGGAAGTCTTTGATGTGCACAAGCGGCTCCGCCGCGTCCCCCAACGTCATGGTTCAAGCCTATCTGTGGCAGGAGGTTCCGTTACCTGCAGGCATGCGTAGTTACCCATTGGATCTAAGCAACTTCGCTCTTCGATCCGTTAAAGGCATCGATTGACTCTGGCCAGAGCGGCTGGAGAGGCGGATACTTCCTCCTGTACTTGTCCTGCCCGAACCATGTGGAGGTTATTTTGCGCAAGATTCTGATTCTGGCCTGTGCAACCGTGCTAGCTATCATGGCCCCGGCGGGGATTGCAGCAGCCTCAGGACCTAATTACGGAAAGTGCGTGTCCACCAACGGCGTCAATCCGCAGTCAGACCCTTGGGGTCCGGCAACCTACACCGCTACCACAGTGAGCGGAGGACACGGCGGAACCTTCTGGACGGCGATCCTCGCGAGCGAAGGTGCTGCGACATTCGACGCCGTCGCATGGTGCGGATAGTCCGCCACCCTCTGTCCGTGTTCTCAGGGACTCAGTCATTGCACAGGAACCGCCCCTAGGGTTGGGGCAGCGCCGGCGGCGGGGCTGCCCGTCTCAGACTGCCGGTGTTCCGCCCTAGCCGCCGCCCATCGTCATGCTTCGTCGAGATGGAACTCGACCCGGTACTTCATGAACCGGATGTTCCGCGTCATGGACAGTGCCCGGCGGATCCGCAGGTCGTCCTCCTGCGCGATGATGACGCCCTCGACGCTCTGGCCGGGCTCGAGCAGCGCGTCCTGGACATAACCCATGTACCGCTGGATCTGGCCGACGACGGCGTCGCTGGCCCTGCCCCGCTTGAGTTCGACGACCAGGAGCCGGGTCCGGTCTTTGCTGATCGCCAGGATGTCCATCGGGCCGGTGTCGGACGGGTATTGCTGGCCGACCGGCTGGCCGTCCTCGGTGTAGATGTCGAACTCCCGGCCCAGCGACGTGCTGGCCCAGTTGTGGACCAGGAACTCTTCGAGCTGCTTCTCCAGCTGGAAGGCCAGCTGCTCCTGCACCTCAGACGACATGGCCTGCACGAGCGGCTGTGCCGCCTCCGTCAACTGGGTGAGGGTGGCCAGTTCGGCGGCGTGGGCTTCCAGCTGGAACACCGTCATCGGCACCGCGGCCGTGGAGGCCAGGGTCGGGCTCATGTCGTCCCGGTTGATGGAGCCCTTCCAGTCCACCGGCCGGCGGTGAGGCAGGTCCGTTCCGGGGTGGTATTCGTAACCTCCGGTGACAACCCCGTACTGGTAGGTCCGGTCCGGCTTCGGCGCCAGCACCACGTCCCCGTCGGCGATGCCCTCGGACGCCGCCCACAGGTTGCCCATCGCCAAACCCACCGACACCCGGGTCTTCTCCGGGTACATCTCCTGGTAGATGTCGTTCATCGCCGCGCGGAAGACTTCCGCTCCCACGCCCAGGTGCGACCGGATGTCATAGTCGCCGATGAAGTCCACGCCGAGGTACCCGGAACGGATCATTTCGTCGGCGAACTGGCCGCCGCGGCCCTGCCGGACCACCCATGCTGCTGTCATTGCTCTCCCAAATTCCTTGCCTGTCAGTGCTGCGCTCCTAAGGGCAGTCAGCTCAAGCTGGTCAAGTAGCGCTGTACGACGTCATCCTTTATGCGTCCGCGTGCGTTCACCTCGATGCCGTTCTCTGCCGCCCAGACACGAACGGCCTTTATCTCAGCCGCCGGTGGGAGGCGACGGACTGCAGGCGCCTGCTTGGTGGCGCCCGTCTTGCGGCCGGCGTCCACGAAGCGGGCCAAAAGTGCGCGTAGCTCATCGGCGTTTTGTCCTGCAAGGTCGATTACGTAGTCGTTGCCGTCCAGTCCGAAGCGGACTGCTTCGGTCGCCTCGGATCCGTCCAGGTCATCAACGAGTTCAATCACGATGCGTTTAGCCATCCGATGATCTTAACCAGTCGACAAGCCTTATCAGCCGGAGCAACGCTGAGCGCGGACACTGGTTCGACTAGATGAGCCACCTCTTCTAGAGCCTTCCCTTGGACTCTCCTGAGGTCGCACTTTGGGTCGAGGCTCAGTTTGGAGCGGATCAGCCCAGTTAGCCCGCCATCGCCGCTACGCGAACACGCTTGAGTGCCTCCGCCAGTAGATCGATGTCTTCTTCCCGAAACAGACTCTCGGGCCCGGCCGGAGCGGCGTCGCTGTACGGCGACTCGTAAAGGGCGCCTACCTCAACGACACCGTTCTCTGTTAGTTGCTGGACGATCATGTCCACGAAGTGAAGCTGGTTGGCGTTGAGGGTCTTATCCCCAATGAAGTCGGACAAGGCATCCAAAGCGGCCTGCCTATCCATGCCGACCAAAGATCGCACGAACAACCCAAGGTCCTCGGCTTGCTCGGTAGCGGCTGCAAGTTCTTCAGTCGAGCCCGCGCCGCTCTCGATCAACATCCGTTGCAGCTCAGCGAGATCAGTCTCAGTCAAGGGCAGGCCTCGGCGAAGGCGCTGAATGGCGACGTGGTCCAGGAATCCCTGCAGGTAGGCTCTGGCCTTCTCACGGTAGCGGGCAAGATCCAACGACGCTTTCAGGGTCCCCTTCAGCTCGCCTTCGGCGAGCTCGCCCAGGGTGTCTTCGAAGTTCGTGTAGACCACCTTGCGGCGCTTCTTCTCGATCAGGTGCACCAGCGCCCGGAGGCGCACACGAATCAATTCAAGCCACTGCGGTGAAACTTGGCCCCATTCCCCGCCCTCGAGGATCGACTGGATGAGGACCAGCTGGGCTGCGATCGCGGGGATGCTCGACTGATCCTGAAGTGCCGAAGCAATCTCGAAGATCTTCCTGCGGTAAGGCTCAACGGCGACCGCAGAGTTCAGTGACGCCAACTGGGCCTGGTACATCAGCAGGTCGAAGCGCTTGGCTTCCTCGGTATCGGCAGCGGAAGACAGGGTCGCCAAGGGGGCCAGCTTTGTCTGCAGGTCTGTAAGGTCATGCGTCCCAAGTGCCGCCCACGATTCGGCTTGTGCGAATTTCTCCACCCACTGCAGCTGCGGCCGCACCAGAAAGTTCCCCCTGGGCAGCCTTGCCACTTGCCCCATCAGGCCTGATTCAAGTGCAGGCACAAAATCGCCGTCTATCCCTGCCGCGCGGGCTTCCGCCAGGAGCTGTGTTCGGACGGCAAAGCTGCGGTGCGCTAGTGACTGTCCCAGGGAACCTTCGGAACCGGGCAGCTCGGCATTGAAATATTCAACGTTCTGGCAGACGTCAAAAATGAAGAAGTCCTTCTTGTCCTCACCAGGTCCGTACAACTCCGGCCGGAGCCTCGTTCCCCGGCCCACCATCTGCCAGAACTTTGTCTTGGAGCGCACCATCTTGAAGAAGAGCAGGTTGACAACGCGCTAGTGCCCATTCGACATCCCTTACGTTTCCAGGCTGACGTGCACGAACAAAGAACTGGTCTCCGGTTGGGTGGTCTGTCTCAATGAGGATTCTGTTCAGAGGGACTTGTCCAAGGCTACTGCCAAGCGTCCTAAGCATCGGATAATTGATTGAGAAGTAGCATCCCAACTTCAACATTTCCACGGTTTCGGAACAGTGCCAAGCCACCAATGCAGAATCCTCCCAGGACGGCCACCATCCTGCTTCGCACTTCAATCAAGCTCGGCCGTTGCTCTGTAGCTGTGGAGAGAGACTATCCGTGGCAGCTGATGCGTTGCCGACAGGACGGATCGTAAATTGTCTCTAACCAATGGTGCTCGCTTCTACGGGATGGGGTTCATTGTTTCCTTCACGCGGGCCGAAGAAACTGAGTTCGTAGGCGTACGAGAAGGCGTTCATGTGCAGATGGCGGGACGAACTCCAACGGGTGTGGTGCCTTGACCGGTGCAACAGATTAACAATTGTTAAGGTCAGGAAAATGTTGTCCCAAAATTGTTAATTTTCTGCCGTTCTGGACACTGGCACCCAAATGTCTGACAACTCGACCCAGCCCAAGGAGAAGTGGGGTACCGAGAGGCTTCGAACTATTGTGCCGACTAAGACACCGATGAAGATTAGTGTTGAGTGCTAGATGGAGGACTCGCCGCATACTGTTCCCGAGAAGTTTCGGCTCAACGTCGCCTAGCGCCGGGGACATCCCGCTGGCACCGCTGTCTTCACCCCGTTGGTCTACTTGCAGCCTTCAAGGATCTCTTTGACGGCATCATGCTCCGCTTGGGTGACCCAGAGACTGTATTTGGTTTTGACGGCGGTTTGCCGCTCGACATATTCACACCGGAAAGCTTTGTTCGGCGGAAGCCACGTGGCGGCATCCTTGTCCCCTTTGGCGCTGTTGGTGGGGCCGTCGGCAGCGAAGAGGTTTAGGGGGTCGTTCGCGAATTCTTTACGCTGGTCCACGCTCAGCTGCTGGGCACCTTTCTGCCAAGCGTCGCTGAGTGGAACTATGTGATCGATCTGGATGTCCGAACTGGTGTCCTGCCCCCGGACGAAGTTGATAGTGGTGCCGGTGTACTTGTCGGCCAGGGTTCCTGACGCGACGACGCAGTTGCTGGTACCGGGCTTGAACGTCTCCCCGGTCAGATCGCGTGCGAGGATGTCGTTACGAGTGTCGCAGCCATTATGATCCGTGTCGGCCCAGGCCGGCCCAAACTCATCGCGGGTGTAGCCGGTCTTCGGGGCGCGGCCCTTAACAGCGATGCTCCCGAGCTGGACGAGAGCGTGGGCTGCTTCACCGGCGGAGCCAGCGCCCGTGGGCTGACCGGAAGAGTTGCTCGTAGCAGACCCCATGCCCTCGATGGCATGGCCGGCTGCGTCACAGCCAGCAAGAGGGCCAATTAGCAGGAGTGCGGCGGCAGCGGACAGGGCTGGGGCTACGGAGCGAATGATTTGAACGGCCCTTCTGTATCGCAGGAAGTTGTTCCACGCTAACTTCGGCAACCTCGTGAAGGCGTTAAGAGGACATGTAGTGCCGGACACATGCTGGAGCAACTGTCAAAACCGAACCGAAAGGCGGCTGGTAGCTCGAATCAGTTCACCGTGGCCAGGCGGACCTTGGAACGGGTCCCTATGAGCCGCTGCTTGGTTAGTGGTTGCTCCGGTGCGTTCTCGGACACGGTGCCTCCAGGAAGGATCTCACTCAATCTCGCAATCTCCCGGATATGCTCTGAGGTGAAGATAATCTTTCCTTTGCCCCAGCAGGCGTGAGGGAATCGTCCGCTGGTCGCGCCATCGCGCAACCAGGACTCCGTGCAGCGCATCAGTGCTGCTGCTTCGGCGGGCTCAAAGAATTCGATGTCCACGGCGTCTCCAAAAGGAAAGGTGCAGGTTTCTCTGGTTCATGCGGGCCGCAACAGCCGCCAACATGACCAAAGTTCTCAGCCGCCAGCAAGGAGCGCTGCAGGACAACCAATTGCTCCCTATAGCCGCTGGAAAGCCATCACAGACCGCTCAGTGGCGTCGGCACCCACCTGCAAAGCCTCAGGCATCAGGTGCCCGTAAACCTGCTCGGTAGTCTTCGTCGAGGCGTGCCCCAACCGGCGCGAGATGGTGAACAGGGGTACGCCGTCCTGGATCAGCCACGACGCGTGCGTGTGCCGAAGGTCGTGGATCCTGGGGTTCTTGGTCAAGCCGACTGCCTGGGCTGTCCGAACGGCTGGCACCCAGTAATCGGCCCAGTAGAGCTTGTGGACAATCCGGCCGCCCGTGGGCGTCGTGAAGACCAGGTCCTTTCCTGGCCTGCTTGCCACCAGCGGGATCAGCAGTTCCAACAGCGCGGGGTTCAGCCCGATGGTTCGCTTGCCGGCCCCGGTCTTAGTCGGGCCAACATAGAACTGGTTCTGCCCATCCCGCTTCCAAGCCTTGTTGATCCGTGCAGTTGGCGGATTAGACAGCAGGTCCACGTCCGCCACAGTCAATGCAGTGGCTTCACCAAAGCGGGTCCCGGTCATGACCAGAAAGTCCGTGAACGCTTTGTACCGCTCCCCCATCCCCTCCATGATCAGCCTGTACTCAGTATGCGTGAGGAACATGGCCTCATCTTCAGCCTTCTCAATGTTCGGAAGCTGGACGCCCCGGCAGGGATTGCGGCTGATGTAACCGAGCATCTCGGCAGTATTCATCGAAGCCGAGATCAGGCCATGGATGTTATGGATCGTCTTGGGTGCCTTACCCTTAGCCATCATCGACTTCACCCAATGGGCAATGACGCGATAGTCGAGCTTGTCCACAGGGACGTGTCCAATGACTGGCCGGATGTGGAGTTCGAGCATGGTCTGGTACGTCTTGACCGTTCCGCTCGATGGTCGGACCAGCAGGTCAATGTGTTCCTGGATGACTTCAGCCACAGTCGGAGGGCGTTTCTCATTCGTTAGGATTGCGTGCTGAGCAATCTCGAAAGACTGGCCGTTGGCGTCCAGCAACCTCTTTAGGGTTTCCGCCTCGATAAGAGTGGCTACTGTAAGGCCTTGGGCGGCCTTGGTCTTCTTGTCCCGCCAGCGAACCATGTAGGACTTGGAACCGTCCTTTTTGGTGCGAGTACTGATGCTGGCCACACACAAAACGGTACGCTCGTGTACACACTTTGGCGGATTTTGTACACGCAGATTCCTTGAACAGGCCCTTGACCTGCGGAAACACTGTGCCCGAGGTGGGACTCGAACCCACACACCTTTCGATACCGCATTTTGAGTGCGGCGCGTCTGCCAATTCCGCCACTCGGGCGCGGAATACGGGAAGCAACCCGGTACGCCCACAGCTGATTGTGAGCAACGCGATCGCTTCACGTACGCGGAATTACTCTACATGCAGATAGGCTGAATTCGAGAATCGCGCCGCCGTCGCCGCAAGCACCCCTGCAAGCCAAGTACAGCCGCGGTGGCACCTAAGATAGTGATGTCCCGCCGTACCTTTTCAAGGAGATCCCGTGACTGAACAGACGGAGTCAAAGCCCACGTCCCAGCCGGCGCGCCGCGTCATTGTGGCAGAGGATGAAACCCTCATCCGCCTCGACATCATCGAAATCCTGCGCGGCGAGGGTTATGAGGTTGTGGGCGAGGCGGACAACGGCGAGAAGGCCGTGCAGCTCGCCGAGGAACTGAAGCCTGACCTGGTCCTGATGGACGTCAAGATGCCCGTCATGGACGGCATCTCCGCGGCGGAGAAGATCGTCAAGGCCCGCATCGCCCCCGTGGTCCTGCTGACCGCCTTTAGCCAGAAGGAACTCGTGGAGCGCGCCCGCGACGCCGGCGCCATGGCCTACGTCGTCAAGCCGTTCACGCCCGCGGACCTCATCCCCGCCCTGGAGATCGCACTCTCCCGGCACGAGGAGATCAAGGCGCTGGAAAGCGAAGTTTCCGACCTTCAGGAACAGTTCGCCACCCGCAAGCTGGTTGAGCGCGCCAAGAGCCTGCTGACCACCAAGATGGGCCTGACGGAGCCGGAAGCATTCCGCTGGATCCAGAAGACCTCCATGGACCGCCGCCTGAGCATGCGCGAGGTCGCCGAAACCATCATCAACCAGGTCAACTAAGCCGCAGGCTGGGTCCGCGGAAAAGTACGACGCCGGACCCAGCCACCACCGGTTAAGTCACCCGGGAGCGCATCAAGCAGACAGCAAAAGAACCCCTGCCGGCCGGCAGGGGTTCTTTTCGCGAGTGAAGGCTAGGGCTTCTTTTTCTTTTCCGGCCAGGGGCCGAGCTTTTCCTTGTTGCTGGTGACGTCGCCGGCGCGCGTGGAGTCGGCGAGGTCGCCCACCTTGTGCACCTTCAGCGAGTTGGTGGAACCGGCCTTGCCTGGAGGCGAACCGGCGGCGATGACCACCAGGTCACCGTCCTCCACCAGTCCCATTTCCTCGAGGCTGCGGTCAACCTGGGCGGTCATGGCGTCGGTGTGGTCCACCATCTGCACCAGCACCGGCTGGATGCCCCACGTCAGCGCCATCTGGTTCCAGACCTGCTCCACCGGGGTGAAAGCGAAGACCGGCTTGACCGGGCGCAGTCGGGACAGGCGCCGGGCGGAGTCACCGGACTGCGTGAACGCACAGATGTACTTGGCGTCCAGCTGGTCGGCAATTTCGACGGCGGCACGCGTGATGGCGCCGCCGCGGGTCTTGGGCTTGGTCCCCAGCGGGGGGACGCGCTCCAGGCCGTGGACCTCGGTGGATTCGATGATCCTGGCCATGGTCTTGACCGTCTCGATCGGGTACTTGCCCACGCTGGTCTCACCGGACAGCATCACGGCATCGGCACCGTCCAGGACCGCGTTGGCGCAGTCCGAGGCCTCCGCACGGGTGGGGCGCGGGTTGTCGATCATGGATTCGAGCACCTGCGTGGCCACGATGACCGGCTTCGCCCACCGGCGGGCCAGCTCGATGGCGCGCTTCTGCACGATCGGCACCTCTTCAAGCGGCAGCTCCACGCCCAGGTCGCCACGGGCCACCATGATCGCGTCAAATGCGTCGATGATCTCGTGCAGCTGGTCCACGGCCTGCGGCTTTTCGATCTTGGCGATCACCGGGGCGCGGCGGCCTTCCTCGTCCATGATCTCGTGCACGCGGGTGATGTCAGCGGCGTCACGGACGAAGGAGAGTGCCACCAGGTCCACGCCGCGGCGCAGCGCCCAGCGCAGGTCGTCCTCATCCTTCTCGCTCAGCGCCGGAACGTTCACGGCGACGCCGGGGAGGTTGATGCCCTTGTTGTTGGACACCATGCCGCCCACGGTCACCTCGGCGACGACCTTGACGTCGTCGACCTCGATGGCACGCAGCGCCACCTTGCCGTCGTCGATCAGCAGGGCATCGCCCACCTTGACGTCCTCGGTGAGGCTCTTCAGCGTAGTGGAGCAGATCTCCTGCGTGCCGGGAACATCCTCGGTGGTGATGGTGAAGATGTCACCGACAGCCAGGGCGTGCGGACCATCGACGAAACGGCCCAGGCGGATCTTCGGACCCTGCAGGTCGGCCATGATGGCCACAGCCTTGCCAAGGTCGGACGCGGCCTTGCGGACGTTTTCGTAAGTGTTGTCATGCACGGAGTAGTCGCCGTGGCTCATGTTCATGCGGGCGACGTCAACACCGGCCTCCAGCACCGCGAGGGTGTTTTCGTAGCTGGCAATAGCCGGGCCGAACGTAGCCACAATTTTTGCGCGTCTCATATACCTACCCTATTGGTCACTTGCATTGGTTAAGTTGTCGAAGAGGTGAACCCTCGGTGCAGTCCTAGAGGACGGCGATGGCGCGGTCGGTCGGAGCCACCGGCGCGGGCAGGATGGTGCTTCCCATGAGGTACTTGTCGACGGCGGCAGCGGCCGCACGGCCTTCGGCGATGGCCCACACAATGAGGGACTGGCCACGGCCGGCGTCACCGGCAACGAAGACCCCCTCGGTGTTGGTCATGTAGTAGCCGTCGCGGGCCACGTTGCCGCGGCCGTCGAATTCGGCGTGCACCTGCTCGGTGATGCCCGCAGGTTCGGCTCCGGTGAAGCCGAGGGACAGGAACACCAGGTCGGCGGGGATGATCCGCTCGGTGCCGGCCTTGGGCAGTCGCTTGCCGTCGACAAATTCCGTCTCGGCCACCTTGACGCCGGTGAGCTTGCCGTCCTCGCCGACAAACTCCACGGTGGAGGCGAGGTAGGTGCGTTCGCCGCCTTCCTCGTGGGCGCTGGCCACCTCGAACAGGTTGGGGAACGTCGGCCACGGCTGGTGGCTGGCGCGCTCCACCGGCGGCTGCTTGCCGATCGCCAGGGTGGTGACGGAGGCCGCGCCATGCCGGTGGGCGGTGCCGAGGCAGTCCGCCCCAGTGTCGCCACCGCCAAGGATCACCACGTGCTTGCCCTGGGCATGGATCTGGTTCTCAATGGTTTCCCCGGCAACGGCACGGTTGGCGGGCACCAGATAATCCATGGCGAAGTGGACGCCGTCCAGGTCGCGGCCCGGGATGGGCAGGTCGCGCGGAACGGTGGCACCGGTGCACACCACGACGGCGTCGTACCGCCGGCGCAGCTGCTCCCACGTCACGTCAGTGCCGACGGCGACGCCGGTCCGGAAACGGGTACCTTCCGCCTTCATCTGCTCGACGCGGCGGTCCACCTGCTCCTTTTCCATCTTGAAGTCGGGGATGCCGTACCGCAGCAGGCCGCCGATCTTGTCGTCGCGTTCGTACACGGCGACGGTGTGGCCCACCCGGGTCAGCTGCTGGGCGACGGCCAGGCCTGCAGGGCCGGAACCCACCACGGCAACCGTCTTGCCCGTCAGGCGGGCGGGCGGCAGCGCGTTCACCCAGCCGTTGTCCCAGGCCTCGTCGATGATGGACACTTCCACCTGCTTGATGGTGACCGCGGGCTGGTTGATCCCCAGCACGCAGGACGCCTCACACGGCGCGGGGCACAGCCGGCCGGTGAACTCGGGGAAGTTGTTGGTGGCGTGCAGCCGCTCGATGGCCTCCTCGCCCTTGTCCCGCCACGTGAGGTCGTTCCACTCGGGAATGAGGTTTCCCAGCGGGCAGCCCTGGTGGCAGAACGGAACGCCGCAGTCCATGCAGCGCCCGGCCTGGGCCTTCAGCGTGCCCTTCTCCTGGGCCTCATAGACTTCCTTCCAGTCCATGATGCGGACGGGAACGGGACGGCGCGGCTGGGTTTCACGCTGGCGTACTTTCAGAAATCCGCGTGGATCAGCCACCGGTTACCTCCAGGATTCGGGACCATACTTCTTCGCCGTCGGGGTCAAGGCCCTCTTCGATGGCGTCGAGACGGGTTTGCAGCACGGCCGCGTAGTCGCGCGGCAGTACCTTGGTGATGCGGGCGGCGGTGTCGTCGAAGTTTTCGAGCAGGCGCGCCGCCAGCTGGGAGTCAGTTTCTTCCACGTGCTTGACCAGCAGGCCGTGCACGATGTCGCGGTCCTCGGCGTCCAGCTCGCGGAGCTGGAGTTCACCGGACTGCAGGGCTTCCTTGTTGACCTTGGCGCTGTCCAGGTCCAGGACGTACGCCGTGCCACCGGACATGCCGGCGCCGAAGTTGCGCCCCGTGCGTCCGATGATCAGCGTCTGGCCGCCGGTCATGTACTCGCAGCCGTGGTCGCCGATACCCTCGACGACGGCCGTGGCACCGGAGTTGCGGACCAGGAACCGCTCCCCCACCTGGCCGCGCAGGAACAGCTCGCCGCTGGTGGCGCCGTAGCCGATCACGTTGCCGGCGATGACGTTGGTCTCCGCCTTGAAGACGTTGGTGCGGTCCGGGCGGACGATGATCCGGCCACCGGACAGGCCCTTGCCCACGTAGTCGTTCGAGTCACCGTAGAGCCGCAGGGTGATGCCCGCCGGCAGGAAGGCGCCCAGGGACTGGCCCGCGGTGCCGTTCAGCGTGACGTCGATCGTGTCGGTGGCGAGCACGTCGGTGCCAAAGGTCTTGGTGACGACATGGCCCAGCATGGTGCCCACGGAGCGGTCGGTGTTGATCACGTCCACGGTGATCTTCACCGGGCTGCGGTCCGTCAGCGCCTCGGTGGCCATGGTGATCAGCCGCTGGTCGAAGTGCTTGTCCAGCTCGTGGTTCTGGCCGGTCATGTTCCGCAGCGGCGCGTCGTCGTCGAACTCCAGGCCGTGCAGGATCGGGTCCAGGTCCAGGCCGTCGGCCTTCCAGTGGTCCACGGCGTCGCGGGTGTCCAGCACCTCGGCGTGGCCGATGGCCTCCTCAAGGCTGCGGAAGCCGAGCTCGGCCAGGATCTCGCGGACTTCCTCGGCCAGGAACTCGAAGAAGTTGACCACGAATTCCGGCTTGCCGCTGAAGCGGGCGCGAAGCTCGGGGTTCTGCGTGGCAACGCCCACCGGGCAGGTGTCCAGGTGGCAGACGCGCATCATGATGCAGCCTTCCACGACCAGCGGGGCGGTGGCGAAGCCGAATTCCTCGCCACCGAGCAGCGCGGCGATGACGACGTCGCGGCCGGTCTTGAGCTGGCCGTCCACCTGCACCACCACGCGGTCGCGCAGGCCATTGAGCATCAGCGTCTGCTGCGTCTCGGCCAGGCCAAGTTCCCACGGGACACCGGCGTGCTTGAGCGAGTTCAGCGGCGAGGCGCCGGTGCCGCCGTCGTGTCCGGAGACAAGTACGACGTCGGCCTTGGCCTTGGTCACGCCGGACGCCACGGTGCCGATCCCGACTTCCGAGACAAGCTTCACGTGCACCCGCGCCGAGGGGTTGGCGCGCTTGGCATCGTAGATGAGCTGCGCGAGGTCCTCGATCGAGTAGATGTCGTGGTGCGGGGGCGGGGAGATGAGCCCGACGCCGGGGGTCGAGTGCCGCGTGCGGGCCACCCACGGGTAGACCTTCTGCGCCATCAGCTGGCCGCCTTCGCCGGGCTTGGCACCCTGCGCCATCTTGATCTGGATGTCGTCGGCGTTGGTCAGGTACAGGCTCGTCACACCGAAGCGGCCGGACGCGATCTGCTTGACCGCGGAGCGGCGCTTCGGGTCGAGCAGGCGGTCGACGTCCTCGCCACCTTCACCGGTGTTGGACTTGCCGCCCAGCTGGTTCATGGCGATCGCCAGCGTCTCGTGGGCCTCCTGCGAGATGGAGCCGTAGCTCATCGCGCCGGTGGAGAACCGCTTGACGATGCTGGAGACGGGCTCCACTTCCTCAAGGGGAACGGCCGGGCGTTCGTTCTTGAACTTCAGCAGGCCGCGAAGGGTCATCAGGTTGGTGGACTGGTCGTCCACGCCCTTGGTGTAGGCCTTGAAGATGTCGTAGCGGCGCTCACGCGTGGCGTGCTGCAGCCGGAAGACGGTCTCCGGGTTGAACAGGTGCGGCTCGCCGTCGCGGCGCCACTGGTACTCGCCGCCGCCCAGCAGCGGGCGGTGCGGCTGCTCGATGCCGCCGTCGGGGTAGGCCATCTGGTGGCGCGCGGAAACTTCGGCTGCGATGACGTCCAGGCCCACGCCGCCCAGCTGGGAGTGGGTGCCGGCGAAGAATTCGTCCACCAGCTCCTGGCCCAGGCCCAGCGCCTCGAAGGTCTGGGCGCCGGTGTAGGAGGCAACCGTGGAAATGCCCATCTTGGACATGATCTTCAGGACGCCCTTGCCGAGGCCCTTGATCAGGTTGTAGACACCATCCTGCGGGGTCACGCCCGTGACGTCGCCGGCGGCGATGAGCTGCTCCACGGATTCCATGGCCAGGTAGGGGTTGACGGCGGAGGCGCCGTAGCCGATGAGGACGGCCACGTGGTGCGTCTCGCGGACGTCGCCGGCCTCGACCACCAGGGCGGTCTTGGTGCGGTTGGCGCTGCGCAGCAGGTGGTGGTGCACGGCGCTGACCAGCAGCAGCGACGGGATGGGCGCCCACTGGGCGTTGGAGTCGCGGTCGGACAGCACGATGTACTGCACGCCGCGGTTGATGGCACCGGAAACCTGCTCGCAGATTTCGGTCAGGCGGGCGCGCAGGGCGTTCTCGCCGCCTTCCGGGCGGTACAGGCCGCGGACCTTCATGGCCACGCGGTTGCCGTCGGCGTCCTCGATGTTGGCGATCTTGGCGAGCTGGTCGTTGTTGATTACCGGGAACGGCAGCTGGACCTGGGGCTGGCGGACCTGCTTGGTGTCCAGCAGGTTGCCGTTCGGGCCGATGGCGCAGGTCAGCGAGGTGACCAGCTCTTCGCGGATGGCGTCCAGCGGCGGGTTGGTGACCTGGGCGAAGGACTGCACGAAGTAGTCGAACAGCAGCCGGGGACGTTTGGACAGCACGGCCACAGGAGTGTCCGAACCCATGGCGCCGAGCGGCTCGGCACCGGTGCGGGCCATCGGGCCGAGCAGGATCTTCAGTTCCTCGGTGGTGTAGCCGAAGGTGCGCTGGCGGATGTTGACGGACGCCGCGGTGTGCACCACGTGCTCGCGCTCCGGCAATTCGTTCAGGTCGATCAGGTTGTCCTTGACCCATTCGGCCCACGGGTTGGCGGCGGCGACTTCGGCCTTGACCTCTTCGTCATCGATGATGCGGCCGGCCTCGGTGTCCACCAGGAACATCTTGCCCGGGGACACGCGGCCCTTCTTGACCACCTTGGAGGGTTCGACGTCGATGACGCCCACCTCGGAGGCGAAGACGATCAGGCCGTCTTCGGTGATCCAGAACCGGCCGGGGCGCAGGCCGTTGCGGTCCAGGGTGGCACCCACGAGATTGCCGTCGGTGAAGGACACGGCGGCGGGGCCGTCCCAGGGTTCCATCAGCAGCGAGTGGTACTCGTAGAAAGCCCGCCGGGCAGGATCCATGGTGGCGTGGTTTTCCCAGGCCTCCGGGATCATCATCATGATCGAGTGCGTGATGGGCCGGCCGGACAGCCACAGGAGCTCCGCCACCTCGTCGAAGGACGCGGAGTCCGAAGCGCCGGGCGTGCAGATGGGATACAGCTCTTCGGGTGAGTCACCGAGCAGCGGGTTGGCCAGCTGCGACTGGCGGGCACGCATCCAGTTCCGGTTGCCCTTGACGGTGTTGATCTCCCCGTTGTGGGCGATGGTCCGGAACGGCTGCGCCAGCGGCCAGGATGGGAAGGTGTTGGTGGAGAAGCGCGAGTGGACGATCGCCAGCTTGGTCTTGAACCGCTTGTCCGACAGGTCCGGGTAGAACGGCTCCAGCTGGGCGGTGGTGAGCATGCCCTTGTAGACGATCGTCCGGGAGGACAGCGACGGGAAGTAGACGCCGAACTTGTTCTGGGCGCGCTTGCGGATACGCCAGGCGCGGGAGTCCAGTTCGTTGCGGTCCAGTTCCTCACCGTTGGCGGTCGCCAGGAAGGGCTGGGAGAAGTAGGGCATGCAGGCGCGGGCCATGGCGCCCACGAGGTCGGCGACGACGGGCACTTCGCGCCAGCCGAGGACCTTCAGGCCCTCATCGGCGGCGAGGCCCTCGATGCCGGCCTTCGCGGCGTCGGCTTCGCGCTGTTCGGCGGGAAGGAACGCGGTACCGGCCACGTACTGGCCGGGAGCGGGCAGCTCAAACTCGGTGACCGCGCGGAAGAACTCGTCCGGGATCTGCATGAGCAGGCCGGCGCCGTCGCCGGTCCCCTCGTCGGCACCCACGGCGCCGCGGTGCTCGAGGTTGCGCAGCGCGGTCAGCGCGGCGTCGACGATGTCGTACCCGGGTTCGCCGCGCAGGGTGGCGATGATCGCCAGGCCGCAGGCGTCCTTCTCCTGCTCCGGGTTGTACAGCCCGGCAGCCTCCGGCAAAGCGGCGAAGCGCTTGAACGGCGACAATGCAGTCTCAGGCTGATCCGGTTCGGACCAGCTGGGAGTGTGAAGAGTTTGGGTCATGGGAGACGTCCTTCCTCCTGATCGTGCGTATGGAAGGGACACCATTGGCCCCACTCGTCGGGCGCCGCTCACATTGGGCACAACAAAGTGTTACTTACTGGAAATTGTAGGTCAGCGCAGCCTGCTGAACTAACGGTTACGCAGGCTCCTGCCCTGGGCAACACCGGACCGCAGCTCTATGCCGTCCGGACGGTGCCCCATGCCACGACGTTGTGGTTTCGGGCCCTTCGAGCGGTGGCTCTGCTGCCCTGCGCGACCGGCTCCCTACTTACCGGGGCCGGCCTCCGACGCGGATCCTGTGGCTGTGCTGCCGGAAGTTCCGGAAGCCGTTGCACCCGTTCCAGGCTTGGAGCCTGCCGGTGCCGCCTCGGCCTCTTCCGTGGGGTCGGAAGCATGCCGGGAACCGCTTTGGTTATCTGGGAGATTACCACGCGAATCACTATCTGAGACAACGGAGTCCGGGGAACGGACGTCATCATCAGCGCCGGAGACCACCGGAGCCACCCCGGCCTTTTCCGGTCCGTGCCCGGCCAGGTAGACCGTGTCCGGCTCCGGCCGCCCCTTCATTCCCAGGATGATGAAGGCTGCCAGTGCCGCCAGGAACACGAAGATGCTGGTCCAGACATTGAGCCGGGTGGTGATGCCGAAGAGGTTGATCTGTTCGGCGTCGTCAATGCGCATCGCCTCGATCCAGACCCGGCCCAGCGTGTAGTACATGGCATAAAGCCAGAAGAGCCTGCTGCGGCGGAAATGGAACCGCCGGTCCAGCGCGAGCAGGATCACGACGCCGGCCAGGTTCCACAGGGATTCGTAAAGGAAAGTGGGGTGGAACAGGGTGCCCGAGGCCATGCCAGCGGGGAAGTTCGGGTTGTTGGGGTCGATCTGCAGGCCCCACGGCAGGGTGGTGGGAGCGCCGAAGAGCTCCTGGTTGAACCAGTTGCCCCAGCGGCCCACGGCCTGCGCCAGAAGCAGCCCGGGTGCGGCCGCGTCAACGAACGCGCTGAGCTTGACGCCGCTGCGGCGGCAGCCGATCCATGCCCCCACGGCACCGAGGACGACGGCGCCCCAGATGCCCAGGCCGCCGCGTTGGATCTGCGGGATCAGCGAGAGGTCGCCGGTGCCGTCGAAACCGGGCCCGAAGTAGGCGTCCGGCGACGAGAACACGTGGTACAGCCGGCCGCCGATGATGCCGAAGGGGATGGCCCAGATGACGATGTCCCAGACACTGCCTTCAGGCGCACCGCGCTTGGCCCAGCGGACCGAGGTCAGCCACAGGCCCAGGACGATCCCGGCCAGGATGCACAGCGCGTACGCGTGGATGCGCAGGCTGCCCCACGGCAGCGGGATGTCGAACCCGGACCAGTCCGGGCTGGGGATGCTGGCCGGCACCAGGGCGGCGGCCTGAAGAAGGCTGTGCATGGGTTATGCCCCGTCCTTGTCCGCCCCAGTTTCCCGGGCCAGGCCAGTGCTGAGGTCCTTGGTGAGGGCGGCGACGGCGTCCACTCCCCCGTCGCGTACGGCCGCCACCAGGGCGGTGCCCACGATGACGCCTTCGGCGTAGGCGGCGATCTCCCGGACCTGGTCCGCGTTGGAGACGCCGAGCCCGACGCAGACGCGTTCGGCGCCGGCCGCGTGGGCGGCGGCCACGACGTCCTTGGCGGCCGAGCTGACGGAGGTGCGGGCGCCGGTGACGCCCATGATGGAAACGGCGTACACGAACCCGCGGCTCGCGTTCACGGTCCGCTGCATGCGCTCCGTGGTGGAAGAGGGGGCAACCAGGAACACCCGGTCCAGGCCGTACTTGTCCGAGGCTTCCATCCACTCAGCGGCCTCGTCCGGGATGAGGTCAGGCGTGATGAGCCCGGCTCCCCCGGCTTCGGCAAGCCTGCGGGAGAACTCGTCCACGCCCATCCGGACCACAGGGTTCCAGTAGGTCATGACCAGGACGGCGGCGTCGGTCTTGCTGGTGATGCCGGCCACGACGTCGAACACCTGCTTGACATGGAAACCCTTGGCCAGGGCCTCGGTGGTGGCTGCCTGGATGACCTGGCCGTCCATCACGGGGTCGGAGTACGGGATGCCGATTTCGATCAGGTCCGCGCCGTTTTCGGCCAGGGCGATGCCCGCGGCGATGGTCTCCTCCACGCTCGGGTACCCGGCAGGCAGGTAGCCGATCAGGGCGGCGCGGCCCTGCGCGCGGGCCTTGTCGATGGCTGCCGCCGATTTGCTGGTGGTCTGCGTGGTGCTCACAGCTGCTCCCCCTCTTTGCCGATTTCCGATTCCGCGGAATCCTTGTCCAACAGGTCGAACCATTCCGCGGCGGTGGCAACGTCCTTGTCGCCCCGGCCGGACAGGTTGACGATGATGATCTTTTCGGAAGCTGAGGCGGGGTCCTCGGCCGCAAGCCGCTGGCCCACCTTGATGGCGCCGGCCAGTGCGTGCGAGGACTCGATCGCGGGGATGATGCCCTCGGTCCGGCAGAGCAGGCGGAAGGCGTCCATGGCCTCGCTGTCGGTGATCGGTTCGTAGCTGACCCGGCCGATGTCCGACAGGTAGGAGTGCTCCGGACCGACGCCGGGGTAGTCCAGGCCTGCGGAGATCGAGTGCGACTCGACGGTCTGCCCGTCGTCGTCCTGCATCAGGTAGGAACGCGCACCGTGCAGCACGCCCGGCTTGCCCAGCGTGATGGTGGCTGCGTGCCGGCCGGTCTCCACGCCGTCGCCGCCGGCCTCGAAACCGTAGATCTTCACGGAGGGGTCGTCCAGGAAGCCGTGGAAGATGCCGATGGCGTTGGAGCCGCCGCCGATGCAGGCGCAGACGGCGTCCGGGAGGCGTCCCTCCTGTTCCAGGATCTGGGCGCGGGCCTCGTCGCCGATGACTTCGTGGAAGTAGCGGACCATGGCCGGGAACGGGTGGGCTCCGGCCGCGGTGCCCAGCAGGTAGTGGGTGTTGTGCACGTTGGCAACCCAGTCCCGGAGGGCCTCGTTGATCGCGTCCTTGAGGGTCTGCGAGCCGCTGGTGACAGGGATGACCTTGGCGCCCAGCAGTTCCATCCGGGCGACGTTCAGCGCCTGCCGGCGGCAGTCCTCGGCGCCCATGTAGACCACGCACTCCAGGCCCATCAGCGCCGCCGCAGTGGCGCTGGCGACGCCGTGCTGGCCTGCGCCGGTCTCGGCGATGACGCGGGTCTTGCCCATCCGCTTGGCGAGCAGCGCCTGGCCCAGGACGTTGTTGATTTTGTGCGATCCGGTGTGGTTGAGGTCCTCGCGCTTGAGGAACACGCGCACGCCGCCGGCGTGCTGGGAGAAGCGCTTGGCCTCGGTCAGCAGGGAGGGCCGGCCCGAGTAGTTCTTGTTCAGGTCGTCGATCTGCGCGCGGAACTCGGGATCGTCCTTGGCCTTGTTGAAGGTTTCCTCGAGCTCGTCCAGGGCGGCGATCAGGGACTCAGGCATCCAGCGTCCGCCGTAGTTGCCGAAGTAGGGCCCGGGGGCGTGCCGGAGGGAACCGCCCTGCAGGAAGGCTTCCGCGGTGTTGTTGGCGTTTCCTGAGGGTGCGTCGGCCATCAGTCCGTCCTGTTCAGAGTAAGTGTTCAAAAGTGTGCAGTCCGGCCGGTGTCGGACGGGTTTCCCGCGCCGCGGGCGTCAGCCGCGGGCGGCGATGGCGGCGGCACCCGCGGCGGTGAATTCGGCGATCCGCTCGCGCGGCGTCGAGTGGCTCACCAGGGCCTCGCCCACCAGTATCGCGTTGGCGCCGCTGGCGGCGTAGTGCGTGACGTCGTCGGCGTCCCGGACGCCCGACTCGGCCACAACGAGCGACCCGGCCGGGATCAGTCCCGCCAGTGAGGCGAAAAGTGAACGGTCGACGTCGAGCGTCTTGAGGTTCCGCACGTTGACGCCGATGATGCGCGCCTGCGCGGCGACGGCCCGCTCGATCTCCTCTTCGGTGTGCGTCTCCACGAGCACGTTCATGCCCAGTTCGTGGCTCAGCGCCGAGAAGTCATTCAGCTGCGCGTCCGACAGCGCCGCGACGATCAGCAGGATGAGGTCCGCGCCGTGTGCACGCGCTTCCCAGATCTGGTACTCGTCAAGGGTGAAGTCCTTGCGCAGCAGCGGGACGTCGACGGCGGCACGCACCGCGTCGAGGTCGGCGAGCGAGCCTTTGAACCGGCGCTGTTCGGTGAGGACGCTGATGACGGCGGCACCGCCGTCGGCGTACTGCCGGGCCAGCGAGGCGGGATCGCCGATGCTGGCCAGGTCCCCTTTGGAGGGACTGCGGCGTTTGATTTCGGCGATGACTTTCAGCTGTTCCCGGGTTGGGGAGGTGCCGCCGAGGGCAGCCCAGGCGTCCCGCGCGGCCGCGGCGGCCTGGACCTGGTCCTTCAGCTCAGACAGCGAAACGAGCCGCTTCCTGGCCTCCAGATCCTCCCTGACACCGGCATTGATGTCGTCGAGAACAGTCGCCATCAGTGGCCGGAGTTCTTCAGCTTGCTGCCTTCGACGCCGTAGCCTGCCTTGCGCATGACGTATCCGAGGATCAGGCCCAGGACCATGACGGCCGCACCGGCGATGAAGATGGGGGTGCTGGCGATCACGAAGGCGATGGCGGCGATGAGTGCGCCAACGAGCATGACGATGACGCAGGTCCAGGCTGCGGGGCTGTTGCCGTGGCCAAGTTCCTGGCTGTGGTCGATGGCGCCGGGGGCAACCGTGCGGGTGCCTGACTGGGAAACGGACGCAGGTGCTTTGCTCATGGAAATCTCCTCAGGATGGATACTGCTTTACATTCTGCCATTTATTGGCCGCCTGCCGCGTACCGCGGGCCGTCCGGCCGGGCCGCGGACAGGCATGCCCGGCATTAGGTCGGGTCGTCGCCGCGGGAGAGCCGGTCCCAGCTGTCGATTTCATCGACCGGGCCCGCGGCCGGGCCGGCCTGCGCCGTTCCCGGGGCGTCATATTTGGTCCGTGTGCGCCAGTACCGTGAGCCGGGAAGGATCAGCAGGGCGGCCAGGGCCAGCAGGCAGCCGGCGACGACGGCGAGCACGGGGAACGCGGTGACCTCCACGTGCGCCTGGCTCCCGGAAATGCCGGTGGCGGCTGCGATGGATCCCTGCGCCGCCGTCAGGGGGTCGGCCAGGACCGTGGCCGCGGCCGCGGCCACGCCGGCCGCGGCGAGCACGATGATGGCGGTGATGATCCAGCGGGCGATCCTGCCCGCGATGGCCGCGGCGAGCCCGCCGGCCAGGGCCACCAGCGCCAAGGCGGTGACCGTGGTGGCTGCCTTGCTGCCCTGCACCTGCAGGGCGTTTTGCGCGGCCACCGCCTGCCCCACCTGGTCGGGGTCGAGGGCGACGGTCAGCCAGGTCTGCGTGGTGGTGCCGAACGCGGCCAGGGCCAGCAGTGCCACCAGCAGCACCAGGGTGGACTTCCGGGCCCAGAACGGGGTGGAACCGGCCTTCCTGGGTTTCCCTGCCTGCGTTGCCGTGGATCCGGCGTCGGGCATCAGGAGTCCGTCCCGCCGGGCAGCGAATCCGCGGAGATGTTGTGCAGCGATCCTGCCGTGTGGACGGCGCGCAGCGGGGCGGCGGCCTTGTTCACCGTTTCCAGGGCCTCGGTGGGGTTGACGGAATCGGCCACGATGCCGCCACCGGCCTGGACGTACGCCCGGCCCTCACGGATCAGCGCCGAACGGATGGCGATGGCCATGTCCATGTCGCCGGCGAAGTCGAGGTAGCCCACCACGCCGCCGTAGATGCCGCGGCGGTGCGGTTCCAGTTCATCCAGGAGCCGCAGGGCACGGGGCTTGGGTGCACCGGACAGGGTGCCGGCGGGGAACGTGGCCTTCAGGACGTCGTAGGCCTTGGCCTCCGGGGCGAGTTGGCCAACAACGGTGGACACCAGGTGCATGATGTGGCTGAAGCGCTCCACCTCCATGAACTGGGTGACGTCCACGGTTCCGGCAACGCAGACCTTGGACAGGTCGTTCCGGGACAGGTCCACCAGCATCAGGTGCTCGGCGCGTTCCTTCTGGTCCGCCAGGAGTTCCTCGGCCAGGGCCTTGTCCGCTTCGACGGTCTTGCCGCGTGGGCGGGACCCGGCGATGGGGTGGGTGATGACTTCCTCGCCGGTGACGGTCACCAATGCTTCCGGGGAGGACCCGACAATCGAATACTCCCGGCCGTCGGCGTCGGCCAGGCTGAAGATGTACATGTAGGGGCTGGGGTTGGTGTTGCGCAGGACCCGGTACACGTCCAGGGCGGACGCCTGGCATTCCATCTCGAAGCGGCGCGAGATCACTACCTGGAAGACTTCGCCGTCCACGATGGCTTCCTTGCCGCGGTCCAGGGCGGCGAGGTACTCGGCCTCGTCCCAGCGTTCCTGGACGCTGGAGGCAAAGTCCAGGGCGGCAGGGGCCAGGACGGAGACGGGCTGCACCACGGGCGCGCTGATCTTCGCCAGGAGCGCCTTGACCCGTGTCACGGCGTCGTGCCAGGCCTCATCGACGCGCTCCGAACTGTTGTCGAAGTTGATGGCGTTCGCGATGAGCAGCACGGTGCCGTCCACGTTGTCGTGCACGGCCATGTCGGTGACCAGGTTGAGGGCCATCTCGGGCAGCTGCAGGTCGTCTTCCGGCGGGCTGACCAACCGCTCCCAGTGCCGCACAGTTTCCCAGCCGAGGAAGCCCACCAGGCCCGAGGTGAAGGGCGGCAGCCCCTCGAAGCGGTCCGTGCGCAGGGCGTCAATGGTGTCGCGGATGGCGTCCACGGGGCTGCCGTCCACGGGCACGCCCGCCGGGGGCTCGCCGAGCCAGTGCGCCTGGCCGTCCTTAGTGGTCAGCGTCGCCCGTGAGCGTGCGCCGATGAAGGAGTAGCGGGACCAGGCTCCGCCCACCGCGGCGGATTCCATCAGGAACGTTCCGGGCTGCCCCTGCGCCAGCTTCCGGTACAGGCCGATGGGCGTCTCGGCGTCGGCAAGGACCTTGAGCCTGACGGGGATCACGCGGCTGTGGCCGGCAAGTTCCCGGAACTCCTCAAGGGTCGGGCTGATCGTTCCAAGGTCCTGCATGGCTTTGCTTGTCCGCCTGTTCTTCGAAAGGTACCGGACCTGCCGGCTCCTGGGGTGTGCTTCTCGGATGGCCGCGGGCCGGAACGGTTCCGCGGCTGGGCAGCCTGCCCTCGCTGGTACGCCGCTAGTGCGCCGCCCCGTCCGCCTGGCCAGTCCGGACGTCGAGGTCCCTGCCGTCGAAGCAGGTCCGCGTGCCCGTATGGCAGGCGGCGCCCACCTGGTCGACGCGGACCAGCAGTGCGTCGCCGTCGCAGTCCATGGCGACGGACTTGACCCATTGGACATGGCCTGAGGTGTCGCCCTTGCGCCAGTACTCCTGGCGGGAGCGGGAGTAGAAGGTGACGCGTCCGGTGGTCATGGTCCGGTGCAGCGCCTCGTCATCCATCCAGCCGAGCATCAGCACTTCGTTCGTGTCGTATTGCTGCACGACTGCGGCCACCAGGCCGGCGGCATCGCGCTTGAGGGCTGCCGCCACATCCTGCGGAAGCGGGCCGGCGGCAGTTCCGGCGGTCGGCGACGGCACGGATTCCAGCGACGGGGACACGCCGGACACGGCGGTTGGGGCGGGGGTTTGCTGCTCAGACATCGGGTCAAGTCTAGTGCCTTCACCGGCACCCTTTCCCGATGTGAACAACGGCACGCCAGCCGCGCCCGCGATGCTGCCCAACTTCGCGGCTCTCGTGCTAGTTTTCCAAGTGATGCATTTCGTCGAACCGTCCCGAGAAGTCCTGGCCGAAACCTTGCTTGCGGCCGGTCCTGACGCGCCCACATTGTGCAGGGGCTGGCGCACCAGGGACCTCGCCGCGCATCTCTACCTGCGGGAACGGAAGGCAGCCGTCGGGCTCGGCCTGATCATCAAGCGCCTGGCCAAGGCCTCCGACCAGGCCACCGCCAAGCTGGCTGCCAAACTCACCAGCAACGAGGACTACGCCCGCCTGGTGAACACCTTCCGGGCCGGGCCGCCCGCACTGTCGCCCATGAACATCAAGGCGCTGGACGAGAGCTCCAACCTGATCGAATACTTCGTGCACACGGAAGACGTCCGGCGCGCCGTGGACCGTTGGGCACCGCGTGCCCTGGATGAGGCGTACTCGGACGCCCTCTGGGACGAACTGGTCAAGCGTGCCGCGATTTTGTACCGCGGCGTGGACCTCGGCATCGTCCTGGTCCGGCCCTCCGGTCCGCGCCACGTGGCCAAGCGCGCACCCCTCTCCGTGGCGATCGTCGGTGAGCCGGGCGAGCTGCTGATGCATGCGCACGGCCGCACCCGCCATGCCCTCGTCACGTTCGAAGGCCAGCCCGACGCCGTCGCCCTCCTCCAGTCCGCCGAGGTAGGGCTCTAGTCCCCGCCCCCTAACCTCGCAAGTCCGCACCGGCTCCCTGCCAGGGAACCCTGCGGGCGTGGGCCCAGGCTCGAGACCCGGCTTTGTTCTTGTGGGCAGGGATCAGCGTACTTCGAAGCCTGCCGCGCGGATCGCGTCCTTGACCTGCGACATCATGTCGTCCGGTCCCCAGTGGAAGATCGACGCGGCAAGCACGGCATCCGCGCCTGCGGCCACGGCCGGCGGGAAGTGCGCCGGCTCCCCCGCACCGCCGGACGCGATGATCGGAACCCTGACCGCGGCCCGGACCAGCTTGATGAGCTCGAGGTCGAAACCGTCCTTCGTGCCGTCCGCGTCGATGGAGTTCAGCAGGATCTCCCCCACCCCCCGGTCGGCCGCTTCCCTGGCCCACTCGATGGCGTCGATGCCGGTCCCGGTGCGTCCGCCGTGGGTGGTCACTTCAAACCCCGACGGCGTGGGCTGGGAGCCCGGGCGGGTGCGGCGTGCATCCACGGACAGGACAAGCACCTGGGAACCGAAGTGCCGGGTGATTTCGTCGATGACGTCCGGACGGGCCACGGCCGCGGTGTTGATGGAGGCCTTGTCCGCGCCGTAGCGCAGGAGCTTGTCCACCTCGGCCACGCCGCGGACGCCGCCGCCGACCGTCAGCGGAATGAAGACTTCCTCGGCGGTGCGGCGGACGACGTCGAACGTGGTTTCACGGTTCCCCGAGGACGCCGTGACGTCAAGGAACGTCAGTTCATCGGCGCCGGCGTTGTCATAGCGGTGGGCAAGTTCCACGGGGTCGCCGGCGTCCCGGAGGCCCTCGAAGTTGACGCCCTTGACGACGCGTCCGGCGTCAACGTCAAGGCAGGGAATGACCCGTACTGCTACTGCCATGGGAACTCCTGGAATTCTGCGGTGCTGTGGTGGGTTGCCGGTCTCAGATGCGGCAGGCGTGGATGCTGCTGACCAGGATGGCGCGGGCGCCGAGGTCGTAGAGCTCATCCATGATCCGGTTGGTTTCCTTCTTGGGCACCATGGACCGGACGGCGACCCAGTCGGAGTCGCGCAGCGGCGAGACCGTGGGGGATTCCAGGCCGGGGGTCAGGCCGGCGGCCTTTTCCACGAGTTCCTTGCGGATGTCGTAGTCCATCAGGACGTACTGCCGGGCCACGAGGACGCCCTGGAGGCGGCGGATCAGGACGTCGATTTCCTTGGCCGTGCCGTTGGCGGCGCCGCCGCTTCCGGTGCGGCGGATCAGGACGGCTTCGGACTTGAGGATGGGGTCGCCGAAGATTTCCATGCCGGCGGCCTTGAGGGTGTTGCCGGTTTCCACGACGTCGGCGATGGCGTCCGCGACGCCGAGCCGCACGGAGGATTCCACCGCACCGTCCAGCCGGACCACCTTGGCGTTGATGCCGCGGTCGGCCAGGTACTTGCGCAGCAGTCCGTCGTAGCTGGTGGCCAGGCGCTTGCCCTCGAGCTCAGCGGCGGAGCTGAAGTTTCCCACGGGACCGGCGAAGCGGAACGTGGAGGCCGCGAATCCGAGCGGAAGCAGTTCTTCGGCTTCCACTTCGGCGTCCAGCAGCAGGTCCCTGCCGGTGATGCCGACGTCGAGCGTCCCCTGGCCGACGTAGACCGCGATGTCGCGGGGGCGGAGGAAGAAGAACTCAATGTCGTTGTCGGGGTCCACCATGACCAGTTCACGGCTGTCACGCCGCTGCCGGTATCCGGCTTCGGAGAGCATGGCAGAGGCGGCTTCGGACAGGGAGCCCTTGTTGGGGACGGCTACGCGCAGCATGGGGAATCTTTCTTGGTGGAAGGTCTGGGAATCAGGCAGTGCAGGCCACAGCGGGGCCGGCGGCAGTGCGCCGGGCCGGTGGCTACAGATGCTTGTAGACGTCTTCCAGGGTCAGGCCCTTGGCCAGCATCAGAACCTGCAGGTGGTACAGCAGCTGGGAGATTTCCTCGGCCGCGGCTTCATCGGATTCATATTCGGCAGCCATCCAGACTTCGGCTGCTTCCTCAACGACTTTTTTGCCGATGCCGTGAACACCGGACTCCAATTCAGCGACGGTGCGGGAGCCTTCCGGGCGGGTGGCTGCCTTCTCGCTGAGCTCAGCGAACAGCGTCTCGAAATTCTTCACGCCCTCCAGCCTACTTGGTGTGGCCGCGGGGGCGCTTCCCGGGCCGTTGCATGACGGGCGCGATGTGAGCGAATACACACCCCGCCCGCCACGTCCGGGCAAAGGGCTAGGCGTACTGCTTGAGGACGACGGCGGTGGCCAGCGCCGCGGTGACGGCCTCGTGGCCCTTGTCCTCCTTGGAGCCGGGCAGCCCGGCGCGGTCCAGGCCCTGCTGCTCGTTGTCGCAGGTGAGCACGCCGAAGCCGACCGGGACGCCAGTGCGGACGCTGACGTCGGTGAGTCCCGACGTCGCGGCCTGGCAGACGTAGTCAAAGTGCGGCGTGCCGCCGCGGATCACGACGCCGAGGGCCACCACGGCGTCGAAGTGCGGTGCCAGCCGCGCGGCGGCGACGGGCAGCTCAAAGCTGCCGGGAACACGCAGGACCGTGGGCTCGGCGATGCCGGCGTCCTTGGCGGCGCGCAGTGCACCATCCAGGAGCCCGTCCATGATCTGCGTGTGCCAGCTGGCCGCGACGATCGCAAGCTTCAGCTGCGATGTCTGGGCGGGGTTGAGGGTGGTGAGGTCAATATCGGGGGCGCCGTGTCCGCTCATGGGTTGCTTGGGTTTCCATTCAGTCTTGTTCGTGGTCGAAAGGGGTGTCTGGGGTGGACACGGGCACCGGGGGCGCCTGGGTGTCCAGCAGGAGCCGGTGCTCCATGCGTTCCTTCTTGGTGCGCAGGTACCGGATGTTCTGTTCGCGGGACGGGACCTCGGTGGGAACCATCTCCACCACCCTGACCCCTGCCTTGGCCAGCCTGTTCTGCTTGTCCGGATTGTTGCTCAACAGCCGCACCTCGTGCAGGCCCATCTCGGCGAGGATCTGGGCCGCGGCTTTGTAGCACCGGGCATCCACCGGCAGGCCCAGCTGCTCGTTGGCTTCCACCGTGTCGAACCCGGCTTCCTGGAGCGCGTAGGCCTTGATCTTGTTGGCCAGGCCGATACCGCGGCCTTCCTGCCCCCGCAGGTAGAGCAGGGTGCCGCCGTTGTCCCGGATCAGTTCCAGGGCAAAAGCCAGCTGCTCCCCGCAGTCGCACCGGTAGGAACCAAAGACGTCGCCGGTGAGGCACTCCGAGTGCAGCCGGACCAGCGGCGCCTCACCGTCCGCGGGCGGGTTGGGCGAACTGACGGCAAGGTGTTCAACGCCGGTCAGGACGTCGGTCCAGGCCTGGGCCACGAAGTCGCCGAAGGCGGTGGGCAGCTGCACGATGGGCCCTCCACTGACGGGATAGGGAGCATCGCCGGATACCGTGTGGTGTTTCTGGTGGCCGTTCTGGTGGCTGTCGTCGCTGGCTGCCGATGCCGTCATCGTTTCTCCTTCTCTCCACCCGGCGTCACCCGGGCATCTCCCTGGGCTCCCCCGGCCCCGGCTTCAAGATACGCCACGAGGTCCTCAATCGAGATCAGGGGGCAGCCATGTTCAGCTGCGAACGAACGCAGGCCGTCCAGGCGCATCATTTCCCCGTCGTCGTAGACCACCTCCGCGATCACCCCCACCGGCTCCAGGCCGGCGAGGCGGCACAGGTCCACAGCTGCCTCGGTGTGGCCCTGGCGTTCGCGCACACCTCCGTCAACGGCACGGAGCGGGAAAATATGCCCCGGACGGGTGATCGACGCCGGCACGGCCTGCGGGTCGGCGAGGATCCTGGCGGTCAGCGCCCGGTCCGTGGCGGAGATTCCGGTGCTGACCCCGATGGCGGCGTCGCAGGACACGGTGTAGGCGGTCCCCTTGGCGTCCTCGTTCACGGCAACCATCGGGGGCAGTGCCAGGGCGTCGGCGCGTTCGCCGGTCAACGGGACGCAGATGACCCCGGAGCTGTACCGGATGGTCCAGCCCATCAGCGCCGGCGTGGCGTGCTGGGCGGCGAAGATGATGTCCCCTTCGTTTTCCCGGTCCTCGTTGTCCACAACGAGGACCGGGCGGCCGGCGGCCAGCGCCCGGACCGCGTCCTCGATGGAGTCCAGGGCGTGGACGGGAGCAGTGGCTGCTGCACCTGCCACGGCTGCGTCAACGCGTACGGCGGCGTTCACCGGGCACCTCCGGCAGCTGCGGCTTCGCCGGTGGCGGCGGCGCGGGGGCCGGCGAACGCGAGCAGGCGTTCGGTGTACTTGGCCAGCACGTCGACTTCCAGGTTGACCCGGCTGCCGGTGGTCTTAGTGCCAAGGCCGGTTTCGGCCAGCGTGGTGGGGATCAGGCCCACCTCAAACCACGGTTCGGTTTCGCCGGCGTCGCTGACAGCCGTGACGGTCAGGGAGACGCCGTCGATGGCGATGGAGCCTTTTTCGGCGATATAGCGGGCCAGGTTGCCGGGGACGCCGAAACGGAGCCGCTCCCAGTTGCCCTGCGGTTCGCGTTCCAGCAGGACGCCGACGCCGTCGACGTGGCCCTGGACGACGTGCCCGTCGAGCCGGCCGCCGGCGGGGACGCACCGTTCCAAGTTGACCGCGTCTCCGGGGGCGAGCTCGCCGATGGTGCTGCGGACCAGTGTCTCGCCCATGACGTCGACGCTGAACTCCTTGCCGTCGATGTCGGTTGCCGTGAGGCACACCCCGTTCACGGCGATGGAGCCGCCCAGGGCCAAACCCTCGGTGGTGCCGGGTGCGTGCAGCCGGACGGTGGCACTGCTGTCCCCGTCGCGCTCGACGGACAGCACGTGCCCTTGTTCGGCGATAATTCCGGTGAACATCAGTAGCCTCCCTGGGCTTGATCCGCGGGTCCGCGGGACGGTTGTGGGTCTGAAGATTGCGGGTCTGTAGGTGTTTGGTCCAGCGGAACCCTTCGCTGCGGCCTGAGGTGGAGCCGAAGGTCCCGTCCGAGCGTGCGTACGGCGCCGCCGTCGGAGGCGTCCCATTCCCAGTGCTGGGCATCGGGAAGGCTGGTGATGCCCAGCCCGTTCAGGGCGGGCGTGCCGGATCCGAGGAGGGTGGGCGCAAGGTAGACGATCAGTTCATCGACCAGCCCGGCCGCCAGGAACGAGCTGAGGATGCGGGAGCCGCCTTCCACCATGACGTGGCGGATACCGGAGGCATACAGCATGGACAGTGCCTCGTGCGGATCCCGGGTGGGGAGGTGGACGGCGAGTCCGTCGTCGCCGAGGATGGCGGCCTCGGCCGGGACCTCGCGGAGCCCCATGACCGCCCGCACCGGCTGGCTCGCGGCGGGCTCGCCGGAGGGGGTCCGGGCTGTGAGGCGGGGGTTGTCCACCAGGACGGTCTGGGTGCCCACCAGGATGGCGTCGATCCGGCTGCGGATGGCGTGGTTGTCGGCGAGGGACTCGGGGCTGGAAATCCACTGGCTGGTGCCGTCCTCGGCGGCGATCCGTGCGTCCAGCGTCTGGGCGATGTGGAGCGTGACAAAAGGGCGCCTGGCCGCCACGGCCTCAAACCACTGGCGGTTCAGGTCCAGGGCTTCGTCGGCGCCGAGGCCGCTGCGCACCTGCACGCCTGCCGCCCGCAGCGTCGCGGCTCCACCGGCGGCGGGGTCGTGGGGATCGTCCACGGCATACACCACATCGGTGATTCCGGCGGCGATGATCGCTTCGGTGCAGGGCCCGGTACGGCCCACATGGTCACAGGGTTCCAGGGTGACCAGCATGGTGCAGCCGGACAGGTCCAGGCCGACGGCGGCGGCCTGGGCGATTGCGTCGGCTTCGGCGTGTGCCGTGCCGGCGCCGCGGTGGTAGCCGGTGACCAGTTGCCGGCCGTCGGCGTCAATGACCACAGCGCCGACCAGCGGATTTGCCCCGCGCGGGCCCTTCAGGGCCGCTGTGAGGGCGGCTTCCATCGCCAGCGTTTCGTCCGGGCTGAAGGCAGTGACCACGCCGGCGGCGGGCTGCATTCCCGTGGCGCCCGTCATGCGGCGCCCAATGCGGGCTGTGCTGGTCCGGGATGTGTGGCTGCCGTCGAAGCAGCAGGGGTTTCGGCGTTAAAGAGCCATCGCTGGGGGTTCATTCCTGTCGTTCCTTCCCTGTCGAACCGCGATGGCTCCGGGGGATACGACAGCAGAACGCTGCGCGGCCCGAAGGCTGCGCAGATACAGCTGTACGTGCTTCTCTCATCCAGACTTTAACTGTCGGTACCGGAATTTCACCGGTTCAACCGTCTGCCGGGGCTCCCATGGGAGAACCACCGGCTCGCGGGTCGCGGACTGTCACCGCCGGTTCGGACTTACACCGACCCCGGAGCACGTATGTGTGTTGTTATTGTGCCACAACCGGCCGGCCCGTCAGGTTATTCCGCCGTCGCCGCACGTAACGTCCGGCTTCCCTTGTTGCGGAGCAGGTCGATGGCCGCGGCGGGGTCCTCGGCCCCGTACACGGCCGAGCCTGCCACGAAGACGTTGGCGCCCGCTTCGGCGGCACGCCCGATGGTGCCCTCCGTGATGCCGCCGTCCACCTGGATGGCCACCCCGATCCCGGAGCCGTCCACCGCGGCGCGTGCCCGGCGGATCTTGGGCAGGGTGACATCCAGGAAGGCCTGTCCGCCGAAGCCCGGTTCCACGGTCATGATGAGCAGCATGTCCAGCTCGGAGAGCATGTCCAAGTACGGCTCCACGGGTGTGGCCGGGCGCAGGGCCATCCCCGCCTTCGCTCCCCTGCTGCGCAGTTCACGCGCCAGCTTGATGGGGGCAATGGAGGCTTCGGCGTGGAAGGTGACGGAGGCCAGGCCGGCGTCCGCGAAGCCGGGCGCCCATCGGTCGGCGTCGGCGATCATCAGGTGCGCGTCCAGCGGAACCGGGCTGACGGCCTGGATCCGCTGGACCACGGGCAGCCCGATGGTCAGGTTCGGCACGAAGTGGTTGTCCATGACGTCCACGTGCACGGCGTCGGCGTTGCTGATCCGCTGCAGTTCAGCCTCGAGGTTGACGAAGTCGGCGGACAGGATGCTCGGGTTGATGCAGCACTGCGTCACGGGGGTGCCTTTCGCTGAAGGTGTTTGGGTCACGCTGAAGATGTATGGGTCAGGCTGACAGAGCAGGTCGGCTCAGGATTTCTTCCTGATGAGGGCCAGGAACATGGCGTCGGTGTGGTGGAGGTGCGGCCACAGCTGGGCCGTCAGCTCGTGTCCGGCGCCGAGGTTGCCGGTCAGGCTGACGGCGTCCAGTGCGGCACCGGAGTCCAGGAGTTCAAGGTCGGTGCGTTTCCGGAGGACATCAGCGACGACGGCGGTGGTTTCGGCCGGATGTGGGGAGCAGGTTACGTACGCCACCGCGCCGCCGGGGCGCACCGCGGCCACGGCGGAGGCAAGGAGTTCGCGCTGCAGCGGGCCAAGGTCGGCGAGGTCCTTGGGGGTGCGCCGCCAGCGGGATTCGGGCCGGCGCCGGAGGGCACCCAGTCCGCTGCAGGGGACGTCCACCAGGACACGGTCGAAGGCGGCCGGCTGCTCGGCGCCTACCTCGCGGCCGTCTCCGGTCCGCACCCGCCAGGAGTCATGGGGTACGGCGGACAGGGCCTGGCTGACGAGCTTGGCGCGGTGCGGTGCCGGTTCGTTGGCCAGGAGCGTGGCGCCGCGTTCGTGGGCCAGCGCGCCGAGCAGTGCCGCCTTCCCGCCGGGGCCGGCGCACAGATCGAGCCAGGCCTCGGCCCCGCGGTTTTGGGGACCGCCCTGGGAATTAGTGTCCGGGCCTGCATCGAGGTCCACCGCTGCCAGTGCCCTGGCCACGAGCTGCGAGCCGACGTCCTGCACCCGTGTGGTGCCGGCCCGCACGGATGGCAGGCGGCCCAGGTCGCCGCCGCTGGACAGCGCTGAGCCTTCGACCAGTTCGCCGGGGGTGGCGCCGTTCTCCAGCGCCTCGTCCAGGTTTCCGAGCCCGGGCAGGGCCACAAGGTTGACCACGGGGGCGGCGTTGTCCGCTTCGAGCAGTTCGTCAATTTCCGTTGCCGGGCGGCCGTGGGCGACGAGGGACTGGCGCATGGCACGGACAATCCACTCCGGGTGTGCGTACCGGAGCGCGGCGATCCTGGTGGCGTCGGTTTCATCCGCGACGAGCAGGTCCAGCCATTCCCCGAGGCTCCGCGCGGTGACCTTGCGCAACACGGCGTTGATGAGGGCCGACGGGCCGGCGCCGATGACTGCGCGTGCAAGCCCCACGGTCTGGTCGAGCGCGGCGTGGGCGGGTACCCGCATGGCCAGCAGCTGGTGGGTTCCGATGCGCAAAGCATCAAGGATGGCGGGGTCCAGCTGGTCCAGTGGGCGGTCCACGCACCTGGCAAGGATGGCGTCGTAGGTGCCCTGGCTGCGGAGGGCGCCGTAACTCAGCTCGGTGGCAAACCCGGCGTCGCGCTTGTCCAGGCCGTGCTGGCGGATCCTGGCCGGCAGGACCAGGTTGGCGTAGGCGTCCTCGGCCGCGACGGCGCGCAGGACCTCGAACGCCACGAGCCGGGCGGGGTCGGCGCGGCGTGTCCGCTGGGACGGCGCGCTTTCGGTGTAGTTGCGGCGTGGGCCGCGGTTGCGCTCACGGCCCTGCGCGTCGCGCCGGCCCGCGTTGCCGGCGCCGCCCTTGCCCGCACCGGCCGTGCCGCGGCCGGTTCCCTGGCTGCCTGCGCGGCCGCCTTTGCCGGAATTGCCGCGCCCGCCTGCGCTTGCCGGCCCTCCCACGTTGCCGCCGGACCCGCTCATTCGAACACCACGCTTTCCAGTGAAGCCATTCCCCGCGCCCAGTCAGCCGCGGCCATCATCTTTTTGCCGGCAGGCTGGATCCGCGTGAGCTCCACGGCGTGCGAACCGGTGCCGACCAGCACGTTCTTTCCCTCCAGTGACACAGCGCCGGGCGCCAGGCCGGCGACGTCGGGGCGGAGCTGGACCGCCTCCAGCTTGACCCGCTGCCCGTCCAGCATGGTCCATGCACCCGGTTCAGGGGTGGCGCCGCGGGCCTGCCTGCTGACGGCCAGTGCCGGGTGCGTCCAGGTGAGGCGGCCATCTTCGAGGGTGAGCTTGGGCGCCAGCGTGACGTCGCCTGATTGCGGCTGCGGGGTCGCTTTTCCGCTGTCGATGGCGGACAAGGTCTGGGCGAGGAGCACTGCCCCGCTGTGGGAGAGCCGTTCCAGGAGTTCACCCGCGGTGTCCTCCGGCCCCACCGGTTCGGTCAGCGTGCCGTAGATAGGGCCCGTGTCCAGGCCTTCCTCCAACCGGAAAGTGACGGCGCCGGTAATGTCGTCGCCAGCCATGACCGAGCGCTGAACGGGAGCGGCCCCGCGCCAGGCCGGCAGCAGCGAGAAGTGCAGGTTGACCCAGCCGTGCCGGGGAATGCCCAGCGCGGCGGGTGGGACAAGGCCCCCATAGGCCACGATGGCGGCAACGTCCGGGTTCACAACGGCGATCCTGGCGGTGACTTCAGCGTCCACCTTCGCCGCATGGATCACCTCGATGCCCAGTTCCGCAGCCCTTGCCGCGACCGGCGACGGGGTCAGCACGCGTTTACGTCCAACGGGAGCGTCCGGCCGGGTCAACACGGCCACGACGTCGAAGCCGGCTTTGACGAGGGCATCCAGGGAGGGCACGGCAACGGCCGGGGTGCCGGCGAAGAGGACCCTCATTCAGCGGCACCCTGGCCGGGGGTGCCAAAGCTGCCCCCGCCGAAACTGCTCCCGCCAAGGCTTGCGCCGCCGAAACTTGAGCCAACTGTCTTGGCCCGTTTCGCGGTCGTCGTTCCGGCAATGGAGTCGTAATTGGCGTTGCGGATGGAGCGCAGCGCCGCCTTGCGGTCTTCGCCTTCCAGCCGGTCGGTGTAGAGAATGCCGTCCAGGTGGTCGTTCTCATGCTGGAAGCAGCGGGCCAGCATGCCCTCCGCCTCAATGGACACCGGATTGCCGTGCAGGTCCACGCCGGTGAGCCGGGTGGACCGGAATCGCCGGACCGGGAAGCCAAGGCCCGGGATGGAAAGGCAGCCTTCCACATGGTCGTCCTGGTAGTCCGTGCTGTTTTCCAGGACGGGGTTGATAACGTGCCCTTCCACGCCGTCGATGCGGTAGGTGAAGACGCGCTGGCTGACGCCCACCTGGGGTGCCGCGAGGCCGGCGCCCTCGACGTCTTCCATGGTTTCGGTCATGTCCGCGACCAGTTTGGCCAGCTCCGGCCCGAATTCCGTCACGGGATCAGCGACTGTGCGCAGCACAGGATCCCCGATGATGCGGATATTCAGAATAGCCATGGGCTGTTTTTCCTCACGGTTGGCGGCAAAGGGAACCTATCCAGTTTAGGTGCACGGTTTCGGATGCACCGGCCCTTCCTAGGCGCTGCGGACTTGAGACAGCGGCGGCGGGGCAATGGGCAGCAGTGCGGCACCGGCGCTGATGGTGTCCGCGGACAGCTCCCAGACGCGGCGCAGGGCGCAGAACTTCCACCAGTGGTGTTTGAGGACGTCAGGATTGGCGCGGACCGGCCGGACCTCGGTCTCGCCGATGGCAACGGCCAGCAGCACAGGATTCTCACCGTACTTCCAGGGCTCCCACGTACCTGCTACCGGATCCACCAGGCTCTCCTCGGCCTTCATGCCGGCCACCAGCTGCATGACCACTTTGTCATCCAGCGGCTTGACCTGGCCGTCGCGGGTGGTCCCCTTGGTCTTGTAATCGATCAGGCACACGCGGCCGTTGATCCGTGCCACCAGGTCCAGCGTGCCCGCGTAACCCACCGCGTTGTTCCAGACGGTGATTTCCGGGGCGATCGGCTCCACCCTGAACAGCTCCCACCATTCGTCGAAGCGGGCCGCGAAGGCTTCTTCCCCGTTGGCGGCCAGGGCCTGGCGCGCTTCCTGCATGGCATGGGGGCGGCCCAGGGCGCGCAGGGCCACCTGCTCACAGTAGTAATGGACCCGGTCCCCGCGCTGTGCGGCCTCATCGCGGTAGGTTTCCGCGGCCTTGGCTGCGCGGTTGACCGCCTGTTTGATCTTGGCCGGGCTGCCAAGGCAGTCCGCCAGCAGGGGATCGTTGGCCAGGCTGCTGGCGCCCATGTACCCGAACCACCCGTCAAGGCCATGGGGCTGCTGGCTGATCACGGTGGTGATGGAGGGTACCGAGAACTGTTCCGAGGTGGACCGGGCGTACATCCGGCCATATTCGGTGGCATGGGCGAGAAGCGGATCAGTCATACAAAAACTCTTTCACAAGGGACTGACAAAGTCTCCGGCGCGGCAGCCGGGGCACAAAAAAGGTCCGTTTCCGCTGCGTTGAGCGGAAACGGACCTTTTTACTGTGGGCGATACTGGGTTCGAACCAGTGACCTCTTCGGTGTGAACGAAGCGCGCTACCACTGCGCCAATCGCCCGGGTGCATTTGAATGCTAGCCCACCTTTCCCGCTTTTCAAAAATCGCCCCGCATGCCGCTGGCGGCTCCCCGGGAATCCAGCCGGGAACCACGGCGGAACCCCCATCCAGCCGACGGAGCCAGCCAGCCGCCGTCGGGAATTACACAGCTGTAACTCGCAGGAATCCGCGCCAGCACTGGGAAGCAGGGGCATCCGGACGTGCGGCCCGACCCCCGATTTGGAGATTCCCGGAACCTCCTATATTGTTTTTACTCGTTGGAAGCGAGGAAATGCCGGGAACGGCAAGGAATCAAAGCCTCCAAAATGCGGACGTAGCTCAGCTGGTAGAGCACCACCTTGCCAAGGTGGATGTCGCGAGTTCGAATCTCGTCGTCCGCTCGCAGGACACTGTCACGGCAAACATTCCCCGGAATGAACGCCTACACGGTGGGTTGGCCGAGAGGCGAGGCAGCGGCCTGCAAAGCCGTATACACGGGTTCGAATCCCGTACCCACCTCGGTGAAAACCATGGTTTCCGGATCATCTCCGGACGCAATGGGCGATTGGCGCAGCGGTAGCGCGCTTCCCTGACACGGAAGAGGTCACTGGTTCGATCCCAGTATCGCCCACTCGGCAAGGTAACTTGCCACTCGCAGGAACCCGGAGCAATCCGGACAGCCTGCACGCGGACGTAGCTCAGCTGGTAGAGCACCACCTTGCCAAGGTGGATGTCGCGAGTTCGAATCTCGTCGTCCGCTCCAGTATTGAATCCCATATGCCGGTCTTCCGGTTCCGGGCGATTGGCGCAGCGGTAGCGCGCTTCCCTGACACGGAAGAGGTCACTGGTTCGATCCCAGTATCGCCCACTTGGACAGCAGCTCTGCGGAGCTGCTTTTTTGTTGCCCACACCCCCTCCGCTGCGGGCGAACACGGTTTCCTTGGCACCCTTTCCCCGGCGGGCTAGGATCGAAGGCGCGAGGAGCGACCTGGCTCCGCGACTGAAGGGAGGTGCCCGTGGGTTTGATTGACGATCTAAAGGGCAAGGCTCAGGGTCTCATCCGCGGCAACGAGCAGGCCATCAAGGACGGCATCAGCAAGGCCGGCGATTTCGTCGACACCAAGACCGGCGGCAAATACGCAGGCCACGTCGACAAGATCCAGGATGGCGCTTCCAAGCTCATTGACAAGAACGGAACCCCCGGCCAGGCGCCTGCCGCTGAGCAGGTTCCGCCGGCCGCTCCGGTCAATCCGGTTCCGCCGGCCGACAGGGCTCCGTAAAGGATTTTGGCCTGGGCTTCGCCCCAGCACGTCAACGGGGTGCAGGTCCCGCCGCGAGGCGGCACCTGCACCTTTGGCGTTTAACCGCGGCCCCTTGGTCCGGGTGGCAGGCCGGCGCTGATTGCCGCTTGGGCCGGCATCCCCGGTAACCTGCCCGTATGGCCAAGTCCCCCGCATCGACCATTTCCGCACCTGGCCGGACCCGGCCGGATTCCCGGCCCGTGGTGGCTGGCATCGTCACCGCGCTGGTGGGCTTCACCTCCTCTTTCGCCGTGGTGCTCGCCGGGCTTAAGGCAGTTGGGGCGGACCCGGTGCAGGCCGCGTCCGGCCTGCTGGCACTGACCCTGGCGGTCGGCCTGGGCGTCATGCTGCTGGCGTGGCGGTCGAAGGTGCCGGTGACGCTGGCCTGGTCCACTCCCGGGGCTGCGCTGCTTGCGGCGTCCGGAACGGCCGACGGCGGCTGGCCGGCCGCCGTCGGCGCCTTCCTGGCCGCCGCGGTGCTGATTGCACTGACCGGGCTGGTCCCCGCACTGGGGCAGCTGATGGCACGGATCCCTGCATCCCTTGCCCAGGCGATGCTGGCCGGTGTGCTGCTGCAACTGTGCCTGGCGCCCTTCAAGGCCCTCGGCACCGTGCCCTTGCTGGTGGCGCCCGTCATCATCTGCTGGTTATTCATGATGAAGTTTGCCCCGCGCTGGGCCGTGCCGGCAGCGCTGCTGGTGGCGTTGGGGATTATCGGAGTCCCGCTGGCAGCTGCGGGGGACGTTCCGCCCGCGGAGGGGTTCCTGCCGGCCCTCGTGTGGACCACGCCGTCGCTCAGCCTGCAGGCGATGGCGGGAATTGCGCTGCCGCTGTTCGTGGTGACGATGGCCTCGCAGAACGTTCCCGGGGTTGCCGTGCTGCGCTCCTTTGGTTTCGAAACCCCGTGGCGCCCTTCGATGCTTGTGACCGGCGCCGGGACGGTCCTGGCTGCACCGTTTGGCGGCCATGCCATTAATCTTGCGGCGCTCAGCGCTGCCCTCGCCGCCGGCGAAGAAGCCGGGGAGGACCGGGGAAGGCGCTGGATTGCGGGCTTCACATCCGGCCTGGGCTACCTGGTGCTGGCTGCCTTCTCCGCCGCCCTGGTGTCAGTGGTCACCGCAGCCCCGGCGGGAATGCTCGAAGCGGTAGCCGGCCTGGCCCTGCTGGGCACCCTGGCCTCGGCCATCTCCGCGGCACTGGCGGACGCGGAGGACAGGATTGCCCCCGCCGTCACCTTCCTGCTCGCCGCCTCCGGCCTGGCCCTGGCAGGTAGGCTCCGCGTTCTGGGCGCTCATCGCAGGGCTCGCTGTCCGGTGGGCGCTGAAGCCGGGGCCGGCGTAACCCCGCCGGGACGTCAGGTCAGGACGGTTCGTGGTTCTGGCCCTCGCGGGCCAGGGCCGTGAGGCGGGAGACGGCACGGAAGTACTTCTTCATGTAGCCGCCGGTCATCATTTCCTCGGTGAACAGCTTGTCGAAAGGGACACCGCTGGCCAGGATGGGGACGTCCTTGTCGTAGAGCCGGTCGGCCAGCACGACGAACCGCAAAGCCACAGCCTGCTCCGTGATGGTTTCCACGTTGCGCCACACCACGCCGTCAATGCCGTCAATCAGCTGCCGGTAGCGGCTGGGATGGACGCCGGCGAGGTGGTGGATGAGCGTGGAGAACTCGTCCTGGGCCACGGTCTTCCCGTCGAATTCCGCCTTCATGTGGGTTGACAGTTCGCTGTTGCGCAGCGGCGCCGGGGCAGCCGGCAGGCCGCGGTGGCGGAAGTCCTCGCCATCGATCCGGATGACGTCGAACTGGTCGGCGAGGACCTGGATTTCGCGCTGGAAATCCACGGCGGCAAACCGGCCATCGCCCAGCGAACCCGGCAAGGTGTTGGAGGTGGCCGCGAGCTTCACACCGGCGTCGGCGAGTTCGCGCATCAGCCGGGACATCAGGACGGTATCGCCGGGATCGTCCAGCTCGAATTCGTCGATGCACACCAGCTTGTAGCTACTCAGCGCATCGACCGTCTTGCGGAACGAAAGTGCGCCCACCAGGTTGGTGTACTCCACGAAGGTGCCAAACGCCTTGGGGCCCGGCGTTGCGTGCCACAGCGAGGCCAGCAGGTGCGTCTTTCCGACGCCGAAGCCGCCGTCAAGGTAGATCCCCGCCCTGGAGGCGTCCTTCTTGCCGAACAGCTTCTTGAAGAGCCCTCCCCCGTTGCCCGACCCCACGCCGTCGGCAAATCCCTTGAGGGCATGCACGGCCGCGGCCTGGCTGGGCTGCTTGGGGTCCGGACGGTAGCTCGCGAAGGAGACCTCCCCGAACCGCGGCGACGGGTAGAAACCCTTGAGGAGTTCGTCCACCGAAACTGCCGGGGTGCGGGCGGCAAGCTGTTCGATCTGTACCAAGGTGGTCCGTTCTGCTGGTGGTTGGTCCCCAGAAAGGATACCGGCATTGGTGCCGCGGCCCTGGCCGAAAGGCCCGCCACGGCGCCACGGCGTGACGAAGGCAACATGTCGCCTTGTTAACGGAATACGGACAACGCCCGAGCCGCTGGCTAGGGTGGGGACAGGTCCCAATGCCGGTCCCGCGGATTCCCCGTGCACTCAATGAAAGGCCACGCCATGCCCTACGCGGTTGAACAGAATGAAAAGTTCGCAGCCTATGCCCACCCCGAGCGGCTGGTCTCCACTGAGTGGCTGGCGGCCGCCATCCAGGACGGCGCAGTGGAACGCGGCGAACTCATTGTCGTGGAGTCCGATGAGGACGTCCTGCTCTACGAGACCGGGCACATTCCCGGCGCGGTGAAGATCGACTGGCACACGGACCTCAACGACGACGTCTCCCGCGACTACGTGGACGGCGCGGCGTTCGCCGAGCTCGCGGCGTCGAAAGGCATTTCCCGGGACAGCACCGTGGTCATCTACGGCGACAAGTCCAACTGGTGGGCAGCCTACGCCCTCTGGGTCTTCACGCTCTTCGGCCACCAGGACGTCCGGCTGCTCGACGGCGGCCGCGACAAGTGGACCGCCGAGGGCCGGGAACTGACCAGGGACCGCCCCTCCCCCGCACGCGGCGACTACCCCGTCGTCGAACGGAACGACGCGCCGATCCGGGCGTTCAAGGACGACGTCCTGGCCCACCTGGGCAAGCCCCTCATCGACGTCCGTTCACCCGAGGAATACACCGGCCAGCGCACCCACATGCCGGCGTACCCCGAGGAAGGCGCGCTGCGTGGCGGGCACATCCCCACGGCCGCGTCCATCCCCTGGGCCCGTGCCGCCGCCCCGGACGGCACGTTCCGCAACCGCGAGGAACTCGAGGCGCTCTACCTCGGCGAGGCGGGCCTGGCACCGGGCGACGACGTCGTGGCGTACTGCCGCATCGGCGAACGCTCCAGCCACACGTGGTTCGCGCTGAAGTACCTCCTGGGCTTCGAAACTGTCCGCAACTACGACGGTTCCTGGACCGAATGGGGCAACGCCGTCCGCGTGCCGATCGTCAAGGGCGCCGAGCGCGGTTCCGTTCCGGTCCCGGCAGGAGCCTGATGCGCGGCGTGGCCCGCGTAGACTTTAAGCGATGACTACTCAAGCTTTGCCTTCCGCCCTCGCGGCGATCGTGGATGACTTCCAGGCCCTGTCCGAACCCGAACGGCTGCAGCTGTTGCTGGAATTCTCGGAGGGACTGCCCGAGCTTCCCGAGCGGCTCAGGGACCACCCCGAGCTCCTGGAGCAGGTGGTGGAGTGCCAGTCGCCGCTGTTCCTGACCATCGAAACGGAAGACGGCGGGAGCGGACCCGTCCGGCTGTTCTTCAAAGCCCCGGCGGAGGCCCCCACCACCCGCGGTTTTGCCGGCGTGCTGCACGAAGGCCTGGACGGCCTGTCTGCCGCGGAAATCCTGTCCGTACCGGACGACATGCCTGAGCTCCTGGGGCTTACGCGGGCCATCACACCGCTGCGCATGCGGGGCATGACCGCGATGCTGGGAAGGATCAAGCGCAAGGTTGCCGCGGCGTCCCCCGCCCGGGGCTGATCCGCGCGTATGGCACGCAAAAGCAGTTCACAGGGAACCCCGGCCACAGCGGTACTGACCTCGGCCGGGGTTCCCTTCGTCCTGCACCCCTACGCGCACGATCCCTCGGCACCCAGCTACGGCGCCGAAGCTGCCGACGTCCTGGGCATTGATCCTTCCCGCGTCTTCAAGACGTTGATGGTGGAGGTGGAGGGGCGCCTCGCCGTCGGCATCGTTCCGGTCAGCGGAACCCTTGACCTCAAGGCCATGGCCGCCGCGCTGGGCGCGAAAAAGGCCGCGATGGCCGATCCCGCCGCCGCCCAGCGCCGCACGGGTTACGTCCTGGGCGGCATCTCCCCGCTGGGGCAGCGGCTTCCCTCCCCCACGGTCCTTGATGCGAGCGCCCTCGCCTTGGATACCCTGCTGGTCTCCGGCGGCAGGCGCGGCCTGGATATCGAGTTGGCACCGGCGGACCTGATCCGCCTGACCGGTGCGGTCACGGCACCGGTCGGTTCTGCGGCCAAGGGCGTGCACCAGCCCTGACTCCGGGCCGAAACGACTCCGCGGCGGCCGGCGCTATTCGATCACGTACCGCTGCATCATGTCGTTGTCCTCGTGCTCGAGGATATGGCAGTGCCAGACGTACTCCCCCGTGAAGGATGAACCGATGGCCAACGGGGCTCCGCCTGCCGCTCCCGCACCGAACGGCACCCGGATCCTGGTCACCTCGCCGGGCATGGCGACGACGGTATCCTTCCACCCCCGTTCGTTGGCCGGGGCAGCCTTCTCCCGGCCGATGAGGAACGGCGTGGCCGGCACGGTACTTCCCTGCCCGGGCACCAGCAGGCCCGTTTCGCCATCCACGAAACCTGTGGCCGACAGGTACGCGTCGACGTCGAACTTCTGCCTCCCGACCACCTGGAACTGGGTGAAGTGCAGGTGGATGGGATGCGCGTCCCCCGTGGTGTTGATGAGCTCCCACTGCTCGAGCGTGTCGCTGCGCACGGTGGTGATATCGGGGCTGTCGAAGGTCCGGTTGTTCAGGAGCGCCATGATGGGTACGTCGTCACCGTTGGCCACCTCCACCAAGGCCATCGGCCGGGTGGCGGTGGGCAGGTCCGCGAGCCGGGTGATGGGCCGGGCCCGCAGGTGGTCCGGCACGGGCACGTCGTAGCCGGACCGGGACTGCACGGTGAACTGCATGATCTGCCGGAGCGGCATCCCCCCGCGCCGGACGGACTCCGGCCCGTCCGGGAAGGGCACCCGGGCGCTGTTCTCCAGGACGACGGTGGTGCCGGCCTTGAACCCGGCGAAGTCCACTACCAGGTCCGCCCGCTCGCCCGGCCCGATGAGCAGCCGGTTGAGCCTGACGGGAGCATCGAGCAGGCCGCCGTCGGACCCGAGCTGCTTGAACGGCACAGCCGAGCCGTTGGCTACGAACTTAATGTCGTAGAACCGGGCGTTGGAGCCGTTGAACATCCGAAGGCGATACTGTCCCCGGTCCACGTCGAGGTTGGGCCGGCACTTCCCGTTCACCGTCGCCACGTCGCCAAAGAATTCGGGTGCCCAGGGACGGGGCGTACCGTCCTCACCGGCCAGGTCCGGGTTCGGCGGGTAGGCAAATGAACCGTCCTCGGTGAACATCCGGTCCTGGATGAGCAGTGGCACCTCATACGGCGGAGGGGGCAGGTGCGTTCCGTCCCCGGTATCAATGCCGCTGCCGGGTGTGTCCCGCAGCAGGTAGGCGCCCGCAAGCCCCGCATACACGTTCAGGCGCGTCAGGCCCAGCGCATGGTCGTGGTACCACAGGCCGGCGGCGTCCTGGTTGTTGCCGTAGTGGTAGGTGTAGGAACCGCCCGGCAGGATGACCTGGGTGGGGCCGCCGTCGGACTCCGGCCTGGTGTTGCCGCCGTGCAGGTGGACGGCCGCCCTGGGCGACCTGCCGTCGTCGCTGCCGGCCGGCGCCAGTAAGGGGTCGACGGCGAAAGCGAGCGGGTGCCGGCCGATGTCGTTGTGGACAGTGAGGCTGGTGGCCGTGCCCTTCCGGGCAACGATCACAGGTCCGAGGTAGGTGCGTGCCGTGCCGGCTTCCTGGTAGGCGAGGGTGTCGGTCAGGCCCATGCCTGCCTGGAACCGGTGCCGTGCATTGCGCATCCACAGCGACGTACCGCCCCCGGCCGTCAGGTCAATGACGCCCAGTTCAGCCAGGCCCGGCAACTGCTCGGTGAACGCCGCGGAACCCGGCGGCGCCGCCAGGGCCCTGCCCGTGCCGTTGCCGTAACCCTGGGTCAGGACCCCCGCGCCGGCTACGGCACCGGCCTGCAGGAATCGTCGCCTCGTAATGCGCATTGTGGGCCCCATTTCGATTGCTGTTCCGGTTGTGCCCCCCTTGCAAGTCAGGGTAGGAATGCCGTGCCGCAACCGATAGGGGCATTCGCCCCCTTCCGGAAGTGGGGGGCTGTTGCCCCTACCGCTCCGCCGTCCCCGCGTGCTCACCGCCCCGGCGGCCGGTGAAATGGTCCATGGTCCGGTTCACGCCGAACGCGTCCATCAGCCGGTCAAAGACTCCCACCGGCAGCACCCGGAGGGCCGGCAGAAGATTCACCACGGGCGGCAGGACCAGCTGCTGCCTGCCGGACTCGACGGCGTCGAGGACCTTGGCGGCCACGTCTTCTTCGCGAAGGATGGGAAGGAGCCGGGGCCACCGGGTCCGGACGCCCTCGAACATGCCGGTGTCGATGTAGTAGGGGCAGACCACCAAGGTGTTGACGCCGTGCCTGTTGGCGCGCAGTTCGGCCCGGAGCGATTCGTTGAAGCCGAAGGCGGCGAACTTGCTGGCGGAATAGTCGGTCTGCCGTGCCACCCCCACCAGGCCGGCTGCGCTGGCGATGGTGACCACGGTGCCCTGTTGCCGGCCCGCCATGCCGCCCAGGAAAGCGCGGGTGACCCAGTACAGGGACAGGACGTTGACCTTCAACGTCCGTTCGATCGCTTCGTCGTCCGCATCAAGGAGGTGCCGCCCGCTCACCACGCCTGCGTTGTTGACCAGGACGTCGACCCGGCCTGCGCCGGCTGCGGCGGCGCTCACGGCGTCCTTGTCCGTCACGTCGACGGCCATGGCCTCTGCGTCCCCGCCGGCAGCCCGGATTTCGTCGCGGACGCCTGCGCCGCGCCCGGCGTCCATGTCCCAGATGACCACGCGGCTCCCCCGCTGCGCAGCGCCGAGCGCCAGCCGGCGGCCCAGGCCGCTGCCGCCTCCTGTGACCAGGACGGTTGCGCCGCCCAGCCCGGTTCCTTTGGCCATGTCAGTCCCCTCCCGTCCCGGGAGGGACAGACTTCCCGGGCCGTCCGGGCAGGCCGCTCATCAGCGTGATGGCCCGCCTCATGGTTCCGGCGTATGCCTTGTTCGTCATGCCGGGGGCGGGCGCCACCGGGAGCAGGCGCTGCACGGCGACGGTCTGCGGCTCCGTGTACTTGAGGAGGCCCTCGCGGCCATGCCGGCGCCCAAGGCCGGAATCCTTCATCCCGCCGATGGGTGCGTCGTGCGAGGCCCACGTGGCGGCGTACCCCTCGTTGACGTTGACGGTGCCGGCCAGCAGCCGGCGGCCCACGGATGCGCCGTGGCGGGCGGACCAGACGCTGGCGTTCAGGCCGAAGTCGGAATCGTTGGCCATGGCCACGGCGGCATCGTCGTCCGCTGCGCGGTACACGGCGACCACGGGCCCGAACGTCTCTTCACGGGAGAGCAGCATGTGGTCGGTGACGCCCGTCAGGACGGTGGGTTCATAGAACAGCGGCCCCAGGTCCGGCCTCCTGCGGCCGCCGGTCACCAGCCGGGCGCCCTTTGCGAGCGCATCCTGGACGTGGCGCTCCACCCTTTCGACGTGTCCGGCGCTGATGAGGGACCCCATGCCGATGTCCCAGTCCGGGCCCGGTCCCATCCGGATGGCCTTCACTTCGGCGGTGAACGCTTCCAGGAACCGGTCGTAGGCTTCGGCGTGGACGTAGATCCGTTCGATGCTGACGCACAGTTGGCCCGCGTTGGAAAAGCAGGCGTGCACGGCCCCGCTGGCCGCTTTGCCGATGTCGGCGTCGGCGAGGACCAGCATGGGGTTCTTGCCACCGAGTTCGGCGGAGAAGCCGATCAGCCGTGCCCCGCACTGCTGCGCCACTACCCGGCCGGTCTTGGAGGATCCGGTGAACATGAGGAAGTCCACGCGTTCGACGATCGCGGCGCCGATGGACGGTCCTGGCCCCGTGACAATCTGGAACAGGTCCCTGGGGAGGCCGGCCTCCCGCAGCAGCCGCAGCATCAGCAGGGCCGTGAAGGGTGTCTGCGAGTCGGGTTTAAGGACAATGCCGTTCCCCGCCAGGAGGGCGGGGATCGCGTCCGACACGGCAAGGGTCAGGGGATAGTTCCAGGGGCTGATCACGCCCACGACGCCCTTCGGCAGCCGGTACTCGAAAGTGCGGGTCAGGATTGGCGCCGCGCCTTTCCGCCGCAGCGGACGGAGGAACCGTTCAGCGTTGCGGGCATAATAGTTCGCGGTCAGGACGACGTCGGCCAGTTCCTCGAAGGCGCTGAGGCGCGACTTGCCGCTCTCCGCCTGGACGAGGTCCAGGATGTCCTCCTCATGGCCCAGCAGCAGGCTGCGGAACCGGCGCACCACCGCCCGGCGTTCGGCCGCGGTGGTTCCGGCCCAGGACCGCTGGGCCCGCCGCGCGCCGGCGACCGCGGCGTCCACGTCCTGCGGGGTGCATACGGGCACGTCCCCCACCGCCATGGCGTCCAAGGGAGACAGGGATGCCTGCCGGGGCCTGCCCGGTGGTGCCGCCACGAGGTCCGAAAGGCCTGCCAGCACGCCGGAAAGTCCGGCGGGCCGCCTGTACCCGCTGCCCACGTACGCTGGACTGCTTTCTGCTCCCATGTCCGAAGCCTAGTATGGAAGCCGGTTCGCCGGCCCCTGCACCTAAGCCCGTGCCGGCGTCGGCCGTTCGATGCTCTTTTAGGAGGCGGCCCCGGGGTTGAGCCGGGGAGCGAGCTGCTGCCGCAGCCAGGCCTTCACCAGGCGCTCCCACCGCTCGGGGTCCACGTTCCATTCCTTGGTGTGCCGGGCCTGGTGGAAGGTCTCGAACGTCACCATCTCCGGGTTGCGCTCGGCCAGCCGGGCGGACGGTCCGTAGGGCACGTATTCGTCGTCGACGCTGTGGATGATCAGGGTAGGCGTCCGCAGCTCAACCGCCCGCGAGACCCAGTCCATCTCCTTCAGGTCCACGGGCGCCGACAGGCCGGTGAGGCGGCGGCCCAGCGGGTGGCCGAGCATCAACTGCCCGTACCGGCCCACCAGTGACGGGATCCGGTTCAGCTGGGCGTGATGGGCCAGCACGGTGACCCAGTCGATGACCGGCGCGTCGAGCACCATCGCCCGGATCAGGTGGCGGTATCGGGACAGGTCCGCGGTCTGGAGGCAGATGGCCCCGCCCATGGACCAGCCGAACAACACAATTTCCTCGGCGCCGTTGGCCACCGCGTACTCGATGGCAGCTTCGATGTCCCGCCACTCGGTGGACCCGAGCCCGTACCGCCCGTCGTCCGCGGAGGGTGCCAGGCCGTCGTTGCGGTAGGACACCAGCAGGCTGGTCAACCCCAGTTCCAGCGCCGGCCCGGCAGCCCGCAGCGCCTCCTGGCGGGTGGCTCCCCGGCCGTGCACCATGATGGCCCACGTGCGTGCCCGGCCCCGTGCCCGGACCAGCCACGCCGGCGCTTCGCCGCGCTCCACCGGGATGGCCACGTCCTCTGCGGGAATTCCGGCGGCGGCAGGCTCGGGATAGACCGTGCCGCTCCACCATCCCCACCTTGCCGCGGCGAGGTCCCCGCTGTACACGGCCTCAACCTCGCGCAGGACGGTCCGCTCCGAGGGTGAGTAGGAGATGATGCGGCCGATCCGCGCATGGCCTTTGCCGCCGTCGAAAAAGAACCCGTAGACGCCGTCCACCACGGTGTCGTCGTTGGCTGCGAAAATCACCTGCTGCGTCTGCCCGTCCCTGAGGACGGCGAGCAATTCCTTGTCCGCCGTCCGCTGGCGGGCAGGGGTGATGACCCGGCGCGCGAAGTACACCGCGAGCGCGGAGGACCCCGCGCCCAGCAGGCCGGCCACCGACCCGCCGGCGATGGCGCCGGCGGCGGCCCACTTTGCCCGCGACGACGTCACGCCAGCTTCGTGGGGGCGTGGCGGGGCCGCGGGGCGTGTTCGGGGAAAAAGTGCCATGCGACTATTCTTACTGCCCGGTAGCCGGATGCCGGCATCCGGGCCGTGGACCGGCCGGCAAACCCGGCGCCGGTTCCTGAGTGCGGCAGGGCATCGGCAGGGCTAGGCTAAGGCCATGAGTGATCCCATCGTCATCCTGACCGAAGAACCCCTGGGTGCGGACGACCGCCTGAACATCGAACGCCTGGTCAACGGGACGGACACGCAGCTGCTGGTCCTGGTGCCCGCGAACACCGAGCGGCACCTGCTGGTGGACTTCCTGGAGAACCTGTCCATGCTGGACATCGCCAAGGCGTTCCGGGAACTCTCCGCCCGCCATCCGGACCCCGCCACCGAGCGCGCCCATGCGGATGAAACGCTGGCGGCCTCGCTCGCTGCCCTGGCCGGGCTGGGATCGGGCGTCACGGGCGAAGTGGTGGACGGCCGGGCCGTGGACGGCCTCGTCGCGAAGGTCCGGGAAACAGGAGCCACGCAGGCAGTGGTCATCACCAGGCCGCACGCGGTGGCGGACACGTTCCACACTGACTGGGCCAACAAGGCGCAGGACCAGCTCGGCGTGCCCGTGCTGCACCTGTATGCAGGCTCGGGATTTATCGGCGACTCCTGAGCGTTGGTAGTGCTATGAGCATTTTTGGAAACAGCATCTTCGGCAACAAGGCAACGGGCATGGTGGGCGCCGGCACACAGGGCACCGGCCACCAGGCAGCAGTCGAGAAGACAGATGCGCAGTGGCGCGAGGAGCTGACCCGGGAGGAGTACCACGTGCTCCGCCAGGCCGGCACCGAGCGGCCCTACACCGGCGAGTACTGGGATACCCACACTGCTGGGGTCTACCAGTGCCGCGCCTGCAGGGCTGAACTGTTCACCAGCAACGAGAAGTTCGATTCCCATTGCGGCTGGCCGTCCTTCTGGGCCCCCTTGGCTGAGGGAAAGGTCCGCTACATCCACGACCGCACCCTGGGCATGGACCGCATTGAGGTGCGCTGTGCCTCGTGCGATTCCCACCTGGGCCATGTCTTCGAGGGCGAGGGCTACGGCACTCCCACCGACCAGCGCTACTGCATCAATTCGGTGTCCCTGCGCCTCGTGACCAGCGAAAACGCGGAGCCGGACGAGGCCGCCCCCGCCTCCTGAATGCGCCAGCCGGGACCTGGCCTCGACCCGCTTCCCAGCATGCCGAGCCCAAGAGTATCTTGGGCTCGCAACGTTTTTAGATAAGTCCTACTGTTTGCTTGCTACGCTCGCCGAAGAAGCACGCAAACAGAAAGGCAGCCGACGATGACAGAGACCCTGGCCACCGCCACAACGGGGATTTCAGCGCAGAATCCCGACTGGCTGCGCCTCAAAGGCGCGGCCACCGCACTCCAGGCATTCCAGGTCCAGGACGGCTCCATCCCGGACGCCGCCGCCCACCCCGAGGCTGCCGGGCACGTCCGCGCCATCACCGAAGCCATCCAGGCCCTCGCCCCGGTTTTCCCGCAAGACGCCGGCTACCTCGACGCCGCCTGCCAGGACTTCTCGGCCTGGGCGGCCGGCGGGTTCGCAGTCCCCGACTTCCTGTCCTCCCTCGTCGCCTTCCAGCCGCAGGAACTGCGCCGCGATGGCCTCCAGCACCTGGTGGTCTTTCCGATGTACACCCAGAACGGCAGCAGCAGCAGGCTGGTCGAAGCCGTCCTGGTGGAGGTCATCTGGCCGGAGTTCATTGCCGGGCTGGAGGCCGGGGAATACTCAAACAAGCTCTTCGTGCCCATCCGCTTCCTGGACTTCACGCCCGGCTACGATACGAACTCGGCAGTCCTCTTCCCCGAGACGGTGGCCGTCAGCCGGACCCCCACCTTTACGTGGGGCGCCATTTTCGCGGACCGCGAGGCCGCCAGGTTCCGCCGCGTCCTCAAGGCCGCCGCCGACATCACGTCCCTGGAGCTGCCGGAGGGCGCCGCGGAACTGCTCGCGGACCAGGACCTCACGGAGGCCACGTTCGTCATGTGGGACCTGATCCACGACCGGACCCACATGCGCGGCGACCTGCCGTTCGATCCGTTCATGATCAAGCAGCGCATGCCCTACTTCCTGTACTCCCTCGAGGAACTGCGCTGCGACCTCACCGCCTTCCGGGAATCGGTCCGGATCGAAAAGGACGACGACGCCGATCCCGAAGCCCGCCGGCACGCGAAACTGGTGCAGTACGCCATCATCTTCGACCGCATCTTCCGCTTCGCCATCACCGGCAGCCGGGTCCGCAACTACGACGGACTGGGCGGGCAGCTCCTGTTCGCCTGGCTGCACCAGCAACACGTGCTGCACTGGACCGACACCCGGCTCACCATCGACTGGGACGAGGTGCCGGACGCGGTCATCGCCCTGGGCGCCAGCATCGACGAACTCTACTGGCGCTCCATCGACAGGCCGAAGACGGCGCACTGGCTGGCCGCCTACCGACTGGTGTCGGCCACCGTCACCCCCAACCCCGCGTCCGTCTGGGCCAAGGGGCCGGAGGCGCTGCCGCTGGCCGGAACGCCGCGTGGACTGACGGACCAGGTGCTGGACGACGAATTCCCGCTGTCCATGTTCTATGAGGCCCTGGAGAAGAAAATGCGCCCCGTCATCGAGTCGACGGCCGGAATCACCGGCAGCTCAGCGCTGTGAGCCAGCCCCGCGCGGAGGACCCACCCACGCTGACAGTCCTGGTCGCCGGAGGCAGCGGCCCCTCCGGGATTGCCGTCGCCCGCGCCCTGCACGGGGCAGGCCACCGGGTGTTCACCGTCGGTTCCGACCAGGAGCGGATCGCTGCCGCCGCACAGCAGGCGGGCGACGGCGCCACTCCCCTGGTGTGCGACCTCGCCAGCCTGGACGGCGTCCGGCAGCTGCGCCGCGACATCGCGGCAGCCGGCGGCACGGTGGACGCCGTCATCCACCTGGTGGGCGGCTGGCGCGGCGCCCAGGGGATCGCCGACCAGTCCGACGAGGACTGGGACTTCCTGGCACGGGGGGCCATCACCACCCTGCGGAACGTCGGCAGGGTCTTCTTCGAGGACCTTGCCCGCTCCCCGCGCGGCCGGTTCGCCATGGTCTCCTCGACCACCGTCGAAAACCCGGCGGCGCCCATAGCAAACTACGTCGCGGCCAAGGCTGCCGCGGAAGCATGGACGATGGCCATGGCGGACGGCTTCCGGCGCGCTTCGGAGGAAGCCGGCGGCGGGGCAGCCGCCGTCGTCCTGGTGGTGAAGGCCCTGGTGGACGAGGCACAGCGGCGCCGCACTCCGGAGCGGTCCTTCGCGGGGGCGACGGACGTGGAGGAACTGGCCGCCGCCGTCGTCCGGCTTTTCACCACCCCGGCCGCGGAACTCAACGGAGTCCGGCTCCGGCTGGCCGGCTGAGCCCCGCCGTGACGGCATCCAACGAGACTGTACCTACACTGAAAGCGTGAGCAACCCCATGACGACCACAGCAGACACCGTGGCGGCACTGCGCCTGCACGATCCGAACGTACGAGGTTTTGCCTCCGACAACTACTCGGGCGTGCATCCCGAAATCCTCGCCGCGCTGGCAGCGGCCAATGACGGGCACCAGGTCTCGTACGGCGAGGATGACTACACCGCCCGGCTGCAGGAACTGATGGCCGGACACTTCGGCCCGGGCATCGAGTGCTTCCCCGTCTTCAACGGCACCGGCGCCAACGTCCTGTCCCTGCAGTCGCTGCTCCCCCGCTGGGGTGCCGTGGTGTGCGCCTCCACGGCCCACATCAACATGGACGAAAACGGTGCCCCGGAACGCATCGGCGGCCTGAAGCTGCTGCATGTTCCCACCCCTGACGGCAAGCTGACGCCGGACCTGATCGACCGGGAAGCCTGGGGATGGGGGGATGAACACCGCGCCCAGCCGTTGGCCGTCTCCATCACCCAGACCACGGAACTGGGCACCTGCTACACGCCGGAGGAGGTGCGGGCCATTGCCGACCACGCCCATGCCAAGGGCATGAAGCTGCACATGGACGGGGCCCGGCTTGCCAACGCCGCAGCACACCTCGGCGTGCCGCTGCGGGCCTTCACGCGGGACGCGGGAGTGGACATCCTGTCCTTCGGGGGCACCAAGAATGGGCTGCTGTTCGGCGAAGTGGTGGTGGCCCTGAACCCCGACGCCGCCCACGGGCTGGTGTACCTGCGCAAGATGGACATGCAGCTGGCGTCCAAGATGCGCTTCCTCTCAGCCCAGTTCATCGCGCTGCTGGACGGCGACCTGTGGCTCCGCTCAGCGTCCCATGCGAACGCCATGGCCGCCCGGCTGCGAGCCGCCGTCGACACCATCGACGGCGTCCGCCCCACCCAGAAGACCGAGTCCAACGGCGTGTTCGCCGTACTGCCCCCCGGCGTTGCCGACAGGCTGCGGACATCCTTCCGGTTCTACGACTGGGACGAGGCCGCCGGCGAAGTCCGGTGGATGTGTTCCTTTGACACCACCGAGGAGGACGTTGATGCGTTCGCTGCCGCAATCCGCCACGAACTCCGGGACTACCACGGCGGCCGGGCGGGCTGAACGGCCGCCGACGGCGAGCCTACCCGCCCGGCCCCGCCCGGTTGCGTAATCTGCCATGGTGAACGCACTCGACCAGGTTCCACCGGATTTCCTCCATGCCCTGGGAGCCCTCAGGAAAGCCCAGTGCCGCAAGGAACTGCACCTGGCGGAAATTCCCGCCCCCGCGCGCCTGGCCCCCTTCGCCGTCGCCCTCGGCGCCGAGGTCCTGGCACCCGGGTCAGGGGCCCCTGCCACCCCCGTCCACGGACCGGCGGCCATGGCCCTGGCATCAGCCTCCGGAACGCCGGACGAGGAGCAAACCGAATTGGCCACCGGCCGCTTCATCCTGCTCCACGACCCGGACGGCTCGGCGGTATGGGACGGCGAGTTCCGCATCGTCACCTACATCCGGGCCGAACTCGAGCCCGAGATGGGCAACGACCAGATGCTGGGAACCGTGGCCTGGACGTGGCTGGTGGAGGCGCTGGAGAACCACAAGGCCCCGTACCGGGCGGCCGGCGGAACCGCCACCCGCGTCCTGTCCGAAAGCTTCGGCACCCTCGCCGGGCGTCCCGGCTCCATCGACATTGAGCTGCGCGCGTCCTGGACGCCCGCCTCGGCGGACGTCACGGCCCACCTTGAAGCCTGGTCCGACATGGTGTGCACCTTCGCCGGGCTGCCACCCCTGCCCGACGGCGTCACCGCCCTTCCGCACCGGCGCCGGAGCTAGGCCGTGGAAGCCGCGGCCCTGCGGCAGGGAACGGCGCCGGGCCGGGCCGGTAAACTGGGGGCACCATGACCCCAAACATTCCGGATAACACCACAGCCGGCGTCCCGGCTGATGCTGCCGCACCCCACATCACGGTGGAGGGCTTTGACAGCCCAATCCCCGAAATCATCGACCTTGACGCCCCCCGGGACGGCGTTCCGCTGGTCATCGAAACACAGTCCGGACTGGAGCGGTGCGCCGCCGCCATCGCCGCCGGCACGGGCCCGGCCGGTGTTGACGCCGAGCGTGCGTCGGGATTCCGCTACGGGCAGCGGGCCTTCCTGGTCCAGATCCGCCGGGAGGGCGCCGGTACCTGGCTGATCGACCCCGAACCCTTCGGGAACCTGGACATCATCAACGACGCCCTCCGCGGGGTCGAATGGATCCTGCATGCCGCCACCCAGGACCTGCCCTGCCTGTCCGAGCTGGGGATGTGGCCCGACAAACTGTTCGACACCGAGCTGGCCGCACGGCTGGCAGGCCTGCCCCGGGTCGGCCTGGCAGCAGTGATCGAACAGCTGCTGGGATTCGGACTCGCCAAGGAACACTCCGCCGCCGACTGGTCCACCCGCCCCCTGCCGGAACCGTGGCTGCGCTACGCCGCCCTGGACGTGGAGGTCCTCAGCGAGCTGCGCGAAGAACTCGTCGAACTGCTGCAGGCGGACGGAAAACTGGAGTACGCCGAACAGGAGTTCGCCGCCATCCTGGAGGCCGGTATCGCTCCGCCGCGGGTGGACCCCTGGCGGAAGACCTCGGGACTGCACCAGATCCGGGACCGCCGCCAGCTGGCGGCCGTCCGCGAACTGTGGCTGGAGCGCGATGCGCTGGCGCAGAAGCGCGACGTCGCCCCCGGACGTCTCATCCCCGACTCCGCCCTGGTGGCCGCGGCCAAGGCCATGCCCGCCACGGTGCCCCAGCTCCTCAGCACCAAGGGATTCCACGGCCGCGCAGCGCAGCGCGAAGCACCCCGCTGGCTCCGGTGCATCGCCGCCGCCCGCGCGCTGGAGGAGCTGCCTCCGCTCCACCTGGCCACCAACGCACCGCCGCCGCCGCGTGTCTGGGCAGACCGGGACCCCGAAGCTGCGGCCCGGCTGGCCACCGCCCGGCCGCTGCTGCAGCAGAAGGCCGAGGAGCTGAAGCTGCCGCTGGAGAACCTGCTCACGCCGGACTACCTGCGCCGCGTGGCGTGGCGTCCCCCCGCGGATGTGGGCACCGAGTCGATCGCCGCCGAGCTCCGCGCCCTGGGCGCCCGGGCCTGGCAGGTGGAACTCACGGCCCCACTGATCTCCGCCGCCTTCCTGAATCCCCAGCCGCTGCCGCCCAAGGAACCCAAACTCGTCCCGGCCGCCGGGAGCCAGTAGCCTCCGGACCGGCCTTGCGAGCTAAGTTACTCACGAGTAACATCGGTGGGACCGACGCCCCGGCTGCTGCCGCCCTCCGGCATGCACCGGCGCGCAACGTCTCGATGAGGAGTTACACGTGAGCCAGCACGGAAGCGGCGCGTCCCCGCGCACTGTCCGCGACGTCGTCTTTGTGGACGGCATCCGCACACCCTTCGGCCGGGCCGGCGAGAAAGGAATCTACGCCGGCACCCGGGCCGACGACCTGATCGTGAAGTGCATCCGCGGCCTCCTGCGAAGGAACCCGTCCCTGCCGCCGGAGCGGATCGACGAGGTGGCCATTGCCGCCACCACCCAGGCCGGCGACCAAGGGCTGACGCTGGGCAGGACCGCCGCGCTGCTGGCCGGCCTGCCGCGCTCGGTGCCGGGCTTCGCCATCGACCGGATGTGCGCCGGGGCCATGACCGCGGTCACCACGACGGCGGGCGGCATCGGCTTTGGTGCCTACGACGTGGTCATTGCCGGCGGCGTGGAACACATGGGCCACCACCCCATAGGCTCGGGCGCCGACCCCAACCCGCGGTTCATGACCGAGCGGCTGGTGGATCCGGCGGCCCTGAACATGGGCAACACGGCCGAGAACCTGCACGACCGCTTCCCGACCATCACCAAAGAGCGCACCGACGCCTATGCGGTGGCCTCGCAGGAGAAGCTGGCGGCCGCCTACGGTGCCGGCAGGATCCAGCCGGACCTCGTTCCCGTCGCCGCCCGCAAACCGGGCGAGGGCTGGACCGTCCACAGCGCCGACGAACCACCCCGCCCGGGAACCACCATGGCGGACCTGGCGGCGCTGCGCACGCCGTTCCGCGCCCACGGCCGGGTCACCGCAGGGAACGCCGCGGGATTGAACGACGGCGCCACGGCCGCGGTCCTCGCGTCGTCAGAAGCTGCGGCCAGCCTGGGCCTGCCTGTGAAGATGCGGCTGGTCAGCTACGCCTATGCCGGCGTCGAGCCCGAGGTCATGGGCATCGGCCCCGTGCCGGCCACCGAAAAGGCACTGGCGAACGCCGGGCTCACCATCGATGACATCGGTCTGTTCGAGATCAACGAGGCGTTCGCCGTCCAGGTCCTGAGTTTCCTGGAACACTATGGAATCGCCGACTTCGACCCCCGCGTCAACCGCTACGGCGGGGCGATCGCTGTGGGCCACCCCCTCGCCTCCTCCGGTGTCCGGCTGATGATCCAGCTCGCCCGGCAGTTCGAGGAGGACCCCACCGTCCGCTACGGCATCACCACCATGTGCGTCGGACTGGGAATGGGTGCCACCGTCATCTGGGAGAACCCGCACCACCCGGACTACGCCGGAACCCGCACTGGGCAAGCCACCACCACCGCCGAAGGAGCCCTGGCATGAGCGCCGCAGATTTCCGCAAGCTGGCGGACCTGTTCCCCAACGAATCCGTCACCCACTCCTACGTCCAGGACATCGAGCTCCCGGGACCGGCAGGAAAACCAGGCCCGGGCACCTTTGCCCTCATCACCCTGGACAACGACCTTGACCACACTAAGCCCACCACGCTTGGCCCCAACACGCTGGTGGAGCTCGGCACGATGCTCGAGTCCCTCCGGGAACGCGCCGCCCGCGGCGAGATCGTGGGCGTCGGCGTCACCGGCAAGCCCCACTACCTGGTGGCCGGGGCGGACCTGTCCGCGGTGAAGTCGCTGGAAAAGCGCGAACACGGCCTATGGATGGCACAGCTGGGCCACGACGTCTACGCAACCCTGGCCAACCTCGGCGTTCCAAGCTTCGCCTTCATCAACGGCGCGGCCCTGGGCGGCGGCCTCGAAATCGCGCTCCAGTCCACCTACCGCACCGTGTCCACGGGAGCCGGCGCCCTGGCACTTCCGGAGGCCTACCTCGGACTCGTGCCCGGCTGGGGCGGCGTCTACCTCCTCCCCCGGCTGGTCGGCCCCGAAAACGCCGTCAAGGTGATGATCGAGAACCCGCTCAGCAACAACAGGACGCTCAGCGGGACGCAGGCCTTCAACCTGGGCATCGCCGACGCCCTCTTCGAACCCGCGGACTTCCTGGAGCAGTCGCTGGCCTGGGCCGCCACGGTCATCAGCGGCCACGTGGTCCCGGAGCGGCCCAACGCCGTCGACCCCGCCGGCCCGGACACCGCCCGGCGCTGGGCTGCCGCTGTGGCAGCGGGACGGGCGTTGGTCGAGGCGAAAACCTCCAACGCCGCCCCCGCCCCGGGCAAGGTCCTGGACCTGCTGGAGGCAAACCGCACCATGACCCAGGCGGAGTCCGCCGCCCTCGAATGCGAAACCCTCGCCGAACTGATGCAGACCGACGAGTTCCGGTGCACGGTCTACGCCTTCCTTGACCTGGTGCAGAAGCGCGCCAAGCGGCCGGCGGGCGCTCCGGACCGGCAACTGGCGCGGCCGGTCACCAAGGTGGGGGTGGTGGGTGCCGGCCTGATGGCAGGCCAGCTGGCCCTGCTCTTCGCCCGCCAGCTGAAGGTGCCCGTGGTGCTGACGGACATCGACCAGGTCCGCGTGGACAAGGGCGTGGCCTACGTCCACGCCGAGGTGGACAAGCTGCTGGCAAAACAGCGCATCAGCCAGGACGCCGCCAACCGCACCAAGGCCCTGGTGACGGGCTCGGTCTCGAAGGAATCCTTCGCGGACGCGGACTTCGTGATCGAGGCCGTCTTCGAGGAACTGGGCGTCAAGAAACAGGTCTTCGCCGAGCTGGAGGCGGTCGTATCCCCGGAGTGCATCCTGGCCACCAACACGTCCTCGCTCTCGGTCACGGCCATGGCCGAGGATCTGCAGCATCCCGAACGCCTGGTGGGGTTCCACTTCTTCAACCCCGTGGCCGTCATGCCGCTGCTGGAGATTGTCCGGGCCCCGCGCACCGAAGACGCCGTGCTCGCCACGGCGTTCGCGCTGGCCAAGGCGCTGAAGAAGAACGCAGTGCTGGTCAAGGACGCTGCTGCGTTCGTGGTCAACCGCATCCTGCTCCGGCTGATGGGCGAAGTCACGGCCGTGTTCGACGAAGGCACCCCGGCCGATGTCGCGGACAATGCCCTGCGCCCGATGGGCCTGCCAATGACGCCGTTTACGCTGCTCGCCATGGTGGGCCTGCCGGTGGCCCAGCACGTCCAGGAGTCGCTGCACAGCGCATTCGGGGACCGGTTCCCGGTCTCCACCAACCTGGGCAAGCTCATCGACAACAACGTCAAGGCTTTATGGGAGACCGCCCCGGACGGCTCCCGGGCCATTCCTGCCGCCACGCTGGACCTGATGTCGTTTGGTACCGATCCCTCCACGCAGGAGCAGGTGCTGCACCGGGTGCAGGACGCCCTGGCGGAGGAAATCGGCCTGATGCTGGAGGAGGGCGTGGTGGCCGGCCCGGAGGATGTTGACCTCTGCATGATCCTCGGGGCCGGCTGGCCGCTGTTCCTCGGCGGCATCACGCCCTACCTGGACCGGACAGGCGCGTCGGAACGGGTCAACGGCCGCCGCTTCCTGGCCCCCGGGGTGGCGTCCCGCCCGGCCGAAAGCTAGGCCGGCAGCAGCCGGCCGCCGTCGAGCGCCACCATGCGGTGCGCCGCCGGGCGTGCGTAGCCCAGGTCATGGGTGACCAGCACGACGGCGGCGCCTTCCGCGGCCGCCGACCGTACGGCTGCATCCAAGAGGGCCAGCCCGCGACCGTCCAGTGCGACGGTGGGCTCATCCAGCGCCAGCACTGCCGGCTTGCGGGCCAGGACGGTGGCCAGCGCCAGCAGGCGCTGGCTGGAAGCGGGCAGTTCGGCCGGATGCTCCCCGGCGAAGCGTGCCAGGCCGGTCGCCTCGAGCGCCGCCGCCGCCCGCTCCGCCGCCACCGCCGGCGGGAACAGGCGGTCCAGGCCGAACCGGACCTCCCGGCTGACGGTGCGTTCGAACAGCTGGTCCCGGGGATGCTGGAACAGCAGGCCCACCGACGCGGCAGTCCGGCCCACCGGCGCTCCCGCGATGTCGCCGCCGGCCACCAGCACGGTCCCCGCAGTGGGCCGGAGCAGGCCATTGAAGTGGCGCAGGAGGGTTGATTTCCCGGCGCCGTTGGGCCCGGTCACGGCGATGACCTCGCCGGGGTGGACGGCCAGGTGGATATCCTCCAGCACGGTCGGCCCGCGGTCCAGGCTCCCTGCCCCCGCGGCATCCCGGCGCCAGTTGCCGCGTGCCGGCCTCCGGCGTCCGGCTGCCACCCCCGCGGTTGCCGGATACGCGAAGGAGACGCCGGCCAGCTGCAGCGCGGCAGGCGCGCCGGGCGCGGCGGGCGGCGGTGCGGCCGGCCTGGCCGGGGACCGCACAGCTCCCTGGCCTGGGCGTTCCTGTGCTGGGCTTTCCTGAGCTGGGCTTTCCTGCGCTGGGCGCCGGACCGCTGCCGGCAGTCCAGGGGCCGTAGCCAGGCCGGCGGGGGTGCCGGCGGCGGTGGCCGTGCCGTCCTCGAGGACGAGCCAGTGCTGTGCCTCCAGCAGTGCCGGTTCCACGGCCTGGCTAAGGACCACGACGGCGGTTCCGTCCTGCACGAGGCGGCGCACCAGCGTGGCGAGGTCCCGGGCGCCGGCGGCGTCCAGTGAGGCGAAGGGCTCGTCCATGATCAGCACCGGAGGGCCGGCGATGACCGCGCAGCCAATGGCCAGGCGTCGCAGCTGGCCGCCGGAGAGCCGTGCAGGATCCCGGTCCAGCAGGCCCTGAAGGCCGAGCAGGCCCGCAGTACGCTCCACCGCGGCCTGCATGGCATTGCGTTCCATCCCGGCGTTCTCCAGGCCGAACGCCAGCTCTTCGGCCACGGTGGCCCGGACCGTCGAAAGGATCGCTGCGGGGTCCTGGGGCACGAACCCTGCGTGCCGGCCCCACCGGGCGGGGTCGATCCGCGGATCGTCGGCGCCGCCGTCGAACTCCAGCCGGGTCCCCGACAGTTCCAGGAACCCGGTGAGCCTTCCGTGTCCGCCGGGGGCCAGCCAGCCCGCGAGGAGCTTCCCCAAGGTGGACTTGCCGCTGCCTGACGCGCCCAGGATGGCAGTGAAGGAGCCGGGGGCGACGGAGAGGGCCACATCATGCAGGGCCGGTGCCGTGCCATCGTGGAAGGTGAACTCCCGGATGTCCGCCGCCAGCGCCAGCCTTCCATCGCTGTGAGCGGCATCCGGGTTGCCGGCGCCACCGGCGCCACCGGCGGCCGTTCGCTCAGCCACCGGAGCCTGCCACAACGCGGAGCACTACTGCGGCCACAGCCGCCACTACCAGGATGAGGCGCACCACGTGCTGCATCCCGGAGTCGGCCACTTCCCGGTAGCTGGTCCGCGGCCCCGGGGCGCTGAAGCCGCGCGATTCCAGCGCGGTGGCCCGGGTGGCAGCGTCCTCCACGAGCGACAGGACCAGTGGTACGGCCTGCAGCCGGAATGCCGCCGCGCGGGAGAACAGGTTGCGGGATACCACCAGGCCGCGTGATTCCTGCGCCTGCCGGATGCGTTCGGCCCGTGCGGCGATCGCGGGCATCAGCGTCAGCGTGGATGCCAGCACGAAGGCGAACCGGCCCGCCACACCCCGGGCGGACAGTGCGGCCACGAGGTCCGGGACGCTGACGCTGAACGAGAACACCAGCAGGGCGAGGACCACCGCTGCCAGGAGCAGGATCCGCTGCACCGCGAAGCCAAGTCCCTCGGCGGTAACACGGGCAGGGCCCCACTCGGCCAGGACCGTACGTCCCTCGGGGAAGAACAACCCGTGCAGCACCAGCAGCGACACCGCCAGCGGGACCAGGACGGCGGCAGCCGCGGGCAGCACCCGGCGGGCCGTGCCGCCCGCAACGGACAAGCCGACGCACGCCGCGGTCACGGCGAGCGACACAGCCCAGCTGGCTGCCGCCGTCGTCATGACCGCCGTGCAGCCGGCGGCTGCCAGGAGGGTCAGCGGATTAAGCCGCGCCGGCCTGGCCGGCGCTGCTGTCCCCGCCGCGGAACGTACGGTCACGGGGGCCGGCTCAGCCGTTCTGCCGTGTACCCGGCGCGGTGTCCTGCGGCCGGGTTTCGGCATGGCTGGCAGCCGCCGCGGCCTGGTCCCTGCCTGCGAGCACCCGGTGGCGCCGGATGAAGGGGAACTGCTGGCGGGTCCGGCGCGGCAGCGCGTACACCAGGAGGGCCACGATGGTGAACACGATGGCCTTGTCCATGGGGTCGGAGATCAGCGCCTGCTTGGTGATGGCAGCCAGGAGGGTGTCCCCCATGGCCCGGAACGCGCTGACGATGGCGCCGGTGGCCACGCCGGACGTCCCGCCGAAGACGAAGGCGGCTACCGGGGCCGAGACGACGCCCGCGATGATGCCGGTCACGAACCCGGCCACAGGTGCCAGGTAGAAACGGCGGAACAGGCCGTAGCGGGCGGCGAGCCCGGCGAGGCATCCGATCAGCGCGGCTCCTGCGGCGAACGGCAGCACCGTGGGGTTGAAGAAGGACCACACGATGCTGCTGAGGGCGCCGGTGGCCGCGCCGGCGGCCGGGCCTGCCAGGACGGCGATCAGCACGGTGCCGATGGCGTCGAGGTAGAAGGGAACCAGGGTGCTGCCCACGAACTGGCCCAGCACGATGTTCAGGACCAATGCCACGGGGATCAGCACCAGGGTGGATGCGGGCAGCGTGGGCAGGACGGCGATGACCAGCAGGACTGCCCCGGCGAGGAACCCGGAGAGGGCAATCAGGGCGGACGCGCTGCCCGGACCGCCGGTGATGTCCGTGGGCTGGTTGAGGACCAGGTAGACATATGTTCCGGCGATGGCCAGGGCGCCCAGGATTTCCAGCAGCCGGCGGCGCGCGGGGCGTTCCTGGGACGGTAGCGTCAGGGAGGGCGATGACATGTGGGGATGTTCCTTTGGGTGCGGGCAGGGCCCGGCGGTCCGGGCTGGGTTGTGGCTGCCTATGTCACCTCGGCAGCGTCCGGCGGCAACTGCGCCGGGCCGGTCCGTGGCCTATTCTACTGGCCTGCCGGCGCAACGTACCCGGGGGCAAGGATCCCGCGGCCTGACCTTTCAACCCACCCGCCGCGCCAGGCTGCCGACAGCGGACACGAGCTCACGGAACGCCTGCTCCGGGTTGTTGCCGGAGACGATCCTGGCGTTGGGCGGCGCGCCCCACAGCCCGCGGAAGTCGGCCACCGTGGTTCCGGCCAGCAGGGGCGATTCGGTTTCGACGTCGGCGGTGGCGGGCCGGGCGCTGTACTCGAGCGTGCCGGCGGCGACCCCGGCGGCGAAGAAGTCGTGGACGTGGGCCAGGTATCCCTGGTCATAGAGCCGGTGGAACTCGAAGTAGAAGCGCAGGGCATCGGACAGGTGCCGGACAAGGATGTTGTCCGAGGTGCTGCGCTGCCCTTCGGGCTGGTCCGGGAGCACCAGTTCGGGAACGCGGGCGCCGGCCGCTTCGGCCAGCGCGGCGACGTGGGCCGGGCGCAGTTCCATCCGTTCGGTGGTGTCCAGCGAACAGACGATGGGCAGTTTTTCCAGGGGCCGGCCGCGGTAGGCGGCGTAGACCTCCTTCGCCGCGTGCGGGTCCACGTGCGTGTTCCATTCGGCGGTCGGCGTGGTGTTGCCCTGGTGGTAAAAGGCCCCGCCCATAATGACCACCTTCGCCAGCAGGTCCGGAAGCGCCGGCTCCTTCCGCAGTGCCAGCGCGAAGTTGGTCAGCGGCGCCGTGATGAGGGCGGTCAGCTCCCCCGGCCGGGCCCGGGCGTGTTCAATCCAGAGGTCGACGGCGTTCCGCCGCGAGAGCCGTCCTTCAGGTCCGGGCAGGACGGCGTAGCCGATTCCCTGCGGCCCGTGGGTTTCCGGTGTCGTGAGCAGCGGGATGGACAGGGGCGCCCGGGCGCCCACGGCCACGTCGACGCCCGGTCGGCCGCACAGTTCCAGCAGGGCGAGGGTGTTGCAGGCCACCTGGTCGGCGTCCACGTTGCCGGGGGATGCGGTGACGGCGACGAACTCCGTGTCCGGCAGCGCCGCCAGGTAGGCAAGGGCCAGGGCGTCGTCGATGCCGGTATCGACATCCAGCAGGTAGGCGGGCACGGCTGCCTAGAAGAGGGCGACCTTGGGAACCGCGGGAAAGATGTCGTCGAGGGCGGCGAGGTCCTCCGGCGTGGGCGTCCAGTCCGCTGCCGCCGCGTTCTGCCGCACCTGCTCCGGCCTGGTGGCCCCGGCAATGACGCTGGCCACGGACGGCTGTGCGGCGAGCCAGGAGAAGGCGACCTCGATCTCGGTGAGGCCGCGTTCCTTGGCGAAGGCGCTGAACCTGCCCAGCTGGTCCCAGTCGGCGTCGTCCACCATGGTGGTGCGGGTGTGGCTCAGCCGGGAGCCTGCCGGGGCGTGTCCCGGCGAGTACTTGCCCGTGAGCAGCCCGTTGGCCAGCGGGAAGTACGGCAGGACGCCGAGCCCGAATTCCTCCGCGGCGGGGGTTACCTCGAGCTCGGCACGCCGGTCCAGGAGGTTGTAGTGGTTCTGGGTGGAAATAAAGCGCGCGGTGCCCAGCTCGCGGGCCACGTACTCCGCCTGCGCGATCTGCCAGCCGGCCCGGTTGGAGTGGCCGATGTAGCGCACCTTGCCGCTGGTGACCAGGGTGTCCAGGGCCGCGAGGGTCTCGTCGATGGGGGTCAGCGGGTCCGGGGTGTGGAACTGGTAGAGGTCGATCCAGTCCGTGCCCAGCCGCCGCAGCGATGCCTCGACGGCCGAGATGATGTAGCGGCGGGAGCCGCGGGCACCGAAGTCGGGCCCGCTGGCGCCTTTCATGTCCATGCCGAACTTGGTGGCAACGACGACGCCGGGGCGCCGGTTTCCGAGCGCCTGGCCCAGCATGGTTTCGCTGAGCCCGGGTTCGCGTCCGTAGGTGTCGGCAACGTCGAACAGCGTGATGCCGGCGTCCACCGCTGCGTGGACGACGGCGTCGGTGGCGTCCTGCGACTCGGTGGCCGTGTTGGCCCGGCCAAGGTTGTTGCAGCCCAGGCCCACGGTGGAGACGGTCAGGCCTGATTTACCGACACGGCGGTAGCTGGTCACGGGCGCCTCCTAAAGGCTGAAGCTGCTGGCAGGTTTCGCTGAGTGCTTGAGTTTGAACTGGTCCGGGTCACTGTAGGGTGCCGCGCCGATGCTGAGCTTGGTGAAGTCCAGGTCCTCGCCGCGGATGCAGACCTTGATGGCATTGACTGCTTTGTTCACGTCCGGGCAGAGGCAGAAAATGTTCAGTTTGAAGTCGGTGAATTCCGAGCGTTCCACCGTCCCGAGTCCACGCCAGGCGAGGTGGCTGATCAGGGCGTCGGTGGCCTTCTTCTGCAGGAAGCGGTCACGGTCCGTGCCTTTCCTGGTCTTGAGGGCGAACTGGGCCACCACCCAGGACTGCTGCTCCGCGGGGATTTCGGCGTAGCCGTCTTCCCCGCATTGCGCGGCGAAGGCGTCCAGCAGGCCGTCCGCCGCGGAGGCATCGGCGACGTCGGTTTCCTCGGTCTTGCTCTGGTGCCCCACGACGCCGAAGTTCATCACGAACTGCGAGTAGTCCTCGTCGAACCAGGCTTCCCGGAAGTGGAGGGTCCCTTCGTCGTCGCGCCTGTAAACCCTGACAATTCCGCTCATGTGCGTCCTTTTGCAAACCATTCAATATCGGAGCCGTCGAAGGGCGCCTGCTGCGCCTTCACGGCGTGGTACAGCTCGTCCGCGGCTGACTGGATGTCCTCGATCAGCTGCCGCGGGTAGTTCATCGCCACACTGTGCTCGGCGAATTCGTCCTGGTCGTCGATGAAGACGCCGCGCTGCCCGGTGCGGATGACATCCAGGTCCATGTCGATCACGTGGAACTCCGTGACGGCGGGCCGGATGTCCGTCCACTCATGCCCGACGGCGAGGTCCACGTAGACCCGGACGCCGCTGGGATGGGCGGAGTCGTAAAACGTGGCCACCCAGTCGCCGCGGCGCGGCACCAGCAGGACGGCGTCGGAGCGGGTGTAGAACGCGGCGCCGGGACGCGAGCAGAATTCATTGGTGCCCTGGAAGATCCACCATCCGTGCTGGTCTTCGCCGAGGTAGCGCCCCGGGACTACCCAGTGCGCTTTGCCGTTCCATTTCCTGTTCCGCGAGACCACCAACTGGCCGGGCGTCAGTCCGTTGGGGACCCGGGTCGTAGTGGTGTGCAGGGCAGGGCCGGCCTCCCCCACCGCTCCCGGGTACTTCAGCGCGTCTTCGTCCCTCACAGGATCGGGAGGCTGCCGGTGGTGGGGTGCTGCTGCCCCGGCAGGGGGCGGGCGAACGGAACCTTGGTTCCCAGCACCTGCGCGACGATGTCGTGCGTGATCTGCTGGGCGGTGAGACCCACCCGTTCCAGGACCTGGCTCCGTGTGCCGTGGTCGAGGAACTCGACGGGCAGGCCCACCTCGTTCAGGGCGGTGTCCACGCCCGCGGCGCGCATTTCCTGCCGGATCCGCGAACCGACGCCGCCGGCGCGGACGCCGTCCTCGATGCAGACCACCAGCCGGTGGTGCGAGGCCAGCGCGATGATGGAGCGGCGGACCGGCAGCACCCAGCGCGGGTCCACCACGGTGGTGCTGATGCCCTGCGCACCGAGCCGGTTGGAAACGTCCAGGGCGAGTTCGGACATCGCACCGACGCTGACGATCAGGACGTCGTTTTCGGTGGAACCCGAGGGGCGGCGGGCCAGGATGTCCACGCCGTCGCTCAGCCGTTCCAGGGCCTCGACCTCGGGGCCCACCGACCCCTTCGAGAAGCGCACCACGGTGGGGGCGTCGCTGACGGCGAGGGCTTCGCGCAGTTCCTCGCGCAGCCGGGTGGCGTCGCGGGGCGCGGCCAGGTGCAGGCCGGGGACGATCTGGACCATGGCCATGTCCCACATGCCGTGGTGGCTCGCGCCGTCGGGGCCGGTGACGCCGGCGCGGTCCAGGACGACGGTGACGCCGGCCTTGTGGAGTGCGACGTCCATGAGCAGCTGGTCAAAGGCCCGGTTGAGGAATGTGGCGTAGACGGCGACGACGGGATGGAGGCCGCCGAATGCCATGCCCGCTGCGGCGGTGAGGGCATGCTGCTCTGCGATGCCGACGTCGATGACGCGCTCCGGGTGCTTGGCGGCGAACTTGTGCAGGCCCACGGGGATGAGCATCGCCCCGGTGATGCCGACGACGTCGTCGCGTTCGTCGGAAATGGCGGCGATTTCGTCGGCGAACACCGAGGTCCACGACTGCGCACCAGCGGAGCCGGTGGGCTCGCCGGTTTCGGGGTCGATGATGCCGACGGCATGGAACTGGTCCGCTTCATGGGCCCGGGCGGGCGCGTAGCCGTGCCCCTTTTCCGTCATGGCGTGGACGATGACCGGGCCGCCGTAGTGCTTGGCGGTGGACAGGGCGTTCTCCATGGCCTGGAGGTTGTGGCCGTCCACCGGCCCGATGTACTTCATGCCCAGGTCTTCGAACATGCCCTGCGGGGCCCACCAGTCCTTGATGCCCTTCTTCATGGCATGCAGGCTCTTGTAGGTGAACTGGCCCACCGGGCCGCCGTTCTGGAGTTTCTTCTTCCACCAGTCCAGGGCACCCTCGTAGGCGGGGGCCGCCCGGAACGAGTCGATGGTGGGGCGCAGCGAGGCGAGGTAGTCGGCGAAGCCGCCCACCGTGGGCGCGTAGGAGCGGCCGTTGTCGTTGACGACGATGACCACGCGCCGCTTCTTGTCCGCGGCAATGTTGTTGATGGCCTCCCAGGCCATGCCGCCGGTCAGCGCGCCATCACCGACGATGGCCACGACGTGGCGATCGCCTTCGCCGGTGAGCTGGCGGGCGCGGGAAATGCCGTCAGCCCAGGACAGGGATGATGAGGCGTGTGAGCTCTCCACGATGTCGTGCTCGGACTCGGCCCGTGACGGGTATCCGGAGAGGCCGCCTTCCTGGCGGAGCGTGCTGAAGTCCTGGCGCCCGGTCAGCAGCTTGTGGACGTAGGACTGGTGGCCCGTGTCGAAGACGATGCTGTCACGGGGAGACTCGAAGATGCGGTGCACGGCCAGCGTCAGTTCCACGACGCCGAGGTTGGGTCCGAGGTGGCCGCCCGTCTGGGAGACGTTCGTGATCAGGAACTCCCTGATCTCCGAGGCCAGCTGTCCCAGCTGTTCCTCGGTCAACTCGTTCAGGTCCTGCGGATTCCGGATGGTGTCCAAGATTCCCAATGACCCCTCCTTCGGGTGGTAGACGTGCCGTTTAACTCTAACGCCTCGCCTTGGAGGCGAAGCCCGGATGCAAAGCCGAAGCCCCGGCTGGTCGGTGACCGGCCGGGGCTTCGGGACATGCTGCCTGCTGGCAGGAACCCGCTAGTTTGCGGAGATCTGGCGCAGCACGTACTGCAGGATGCCGCCGTTGCGGTAGTAGTCCGCTTCACCCGGGGTATCGATGCGCAGGACGGCGTCGAACGACTTCGAGGAGCCGTCCTCCGCGGTGGCGGTCACCTTCAGGGTCTTGGGCGTGGTGCCCTCGTTCAGGGCGGTGACGCCCTCCACCGAGAAGGTTTCCGTGCCGGTCAGGCCGAGGCTGGCAGCGTTTTCGCCGGCCGGGAACTGCAGCGGCAGGACGCCCATGCCGATCAGGTTGGAGCGGTGGATACGCTCGTAGCTCTCGGCGATGACGGCCTTGACGCCCAGCAGCGCGGTGCCCTTGGCAGCCCAGTCACGGGACGAACCGGAACCGTACTCCTTGCCGGCCAGGACCACCAGCGGGGTGCCGGCTGCCTGGTAGTTCTGGGCGGCGTCGTAGACGTAGGCCTGCGGGCCATCAGCCTGGGTGAAGTCGCGGGTGAAGCCACCCTCGACGCCGTCCAGGAGCTGGTTCTTGATGCGGATGTTCGCGAACGTACCGCGGATCATCACCTCGTGGTTGCCGCGGCGGGAGCCGTAGGAGTTGAAGTCCTTGCGCTCCACGCCGTTGGCCAGCAGGTACTGGCCGGCGGGGGTGTCGGACTTGAACGAACCGGCCGGGGAGATGTGGTCGGTGGTGACGGAGTCACCGAGCTTGAGCAGCACGCGTGCGCCGGCGATGTCCTTGACGGGCTCCGGCTGCGCCTGCATGCCCTCGAAGTACGGGGGCTTGCGGACGTACGTGGAGTTCGGATCCCAAGCGAAGGTGTCGCCAGCCGGGGTGTCCAGTGCCTTCCAGCGGTCGTCGCCGTCGAAGACGCCCTCGTAGCCCTTGGCGAACATGTCCTTGTCGATCGAGGAGTCGATGACCTGCTGGACCTCAACCGGGTTGGGCCAGATGTCCTTCAGGAAGACGTCGTTGCCGGCCTCGTCCTTGCCCAGCGCGTCGGTTTCGAAGTCGAAGTCCATGGACCCGGCCAGGGCGTAGGCGATGACCAGCGGCGGGGAGGCCAGGTAGTTCATCTTGACGTCCGGGTTGATGCGGCCTTCGAAGTTGCGGTTGCCCGAGAGCACTGCGCTGACGGCGAGGTCGTTGGCCTGGATGGCCTCGGAGATCTCTGCCTCCAGCGGGCCGGAGTTGCCGATGCAGGTGGCGCAGCCGTAGCCGACGATGTAGAAGCCGAGCTTCTCCAGGTACGGGGTCAGGCCGGACTTCTCGTAGTAGTCGGTGACGACCTTCGAGCCGGGAGCGACGGAGGTCTTGACCCACGGCTTGGCGGTCAGGCCCTTTTCGACGGCGTTGCGCGCCAGGACCGCGGCGGCCAGCATGACCGACGGGTTGGACGTGTTGGTGCAGGAGGTGATGGAGGCGATGGTGACTGCACCGTGGTCCAGTTCGAATTCGCGTCCGTCAGCCATCTTCACCGGCACGGGGCTGGTGATGCGTCCGGCGCCGCCGTGCGCTGCCGAGTACTTCGGCGGTTCGCGGTCGGTGTCCGAAACGTGGGTTGCGCCGGAGGTGAAGGACGGGGCGTCGGAGGCCGGGAAGGTCTCTTCGAGGGACTCGTCCAGGGTGCCGGCGTTGGCGTCGTGGGAGACGTAGTTCTTCAGGTCGTGGCGGAACTCGTCCTTGGCCTCGGTCAGTTCGATGCGGTCCTGCGGGCGCTTGGGGCCGGCGATGGACGGAACGACGGTGGAGAGGTCCAGTTCCAGGTACTCGGAGAACTTGATGTCGCGGGAAGCATCGTGCCAAAGGCCCTGTTCCTTGGAGTAGGCCTCCACGAGGGCGACGTTCTGCTCGGACCGGCCGGTGAGGCGCAGGTAGTCCAGGGTGACGTCGTCGATCGGGAACATGGCCGCGGTGGAGCCGAACTCCGGGCTCATGTTGCCGATGGTGGCGCGGTTGGCCAGCGGCACCTCGGCCACGCCTTCGCCGTAGAATTCCACGAACTTGCCCACCACACCGTGCTTGCGGAGCATTTCGGTGATGGTCAGCACGACGTCGGTGGCGGTGGCACCGGCGGGGATGCTGCCGCTGAGCTTGAAGCCGACGACGCGCGGGATGAGCATGGAGACGGGCTGGCCGAGCATTGCTGCCTCGGCTTCGATGCCGCCGACGCCCCAGCCGAGCACGCCCAGGCCGTTGACCATGGTGGTGTGCGAGTCGGTGCCGACGCAGGTGTCGGGGTAGGCGCGCAGCGCACCGTCCACTTCGCGGGTCATCACGGTGCGGGCCAGGTACTCAATGTTGACCTGGTGCACGATGCCGGTTCCCGGGGGAACAACCTTGAAGTCGTCGAACGCGGTCTGGCCCCAGCGCAGGAACTGGTAACGCTCGCCGTTGCGCTGGTATTCGATCTCCATGTTGCGCTCCAGTGCGCCGGAGTTGCCGAAGGCATCGATCTGGACCGAGTGGTCGATGACCATTTCGGCCGGCGCCAGCGGGTTGACACGCTTGGGGTCGCCACCCAGGTCCTTGACCGCTTCACGCATCGTCGCCAGGTCAACCACGCAGGGAACGCCGGTGAAGTCCTGCATGATCACGCGGGCCGGCGTGAACTGGATTTCTGTATCGGGCTCCGCATTCGGATCCCAGCCTGCCAAAGCGCGAACGTGATCGGCAGTGATGTTCGCGCCGTCCTCGGTCCTCAGCAGGTTTTCAAGCAATACCTTGAGGCTGAACGGAAGGTTTTCTGCACCTTCAACGGAGTTCAACCGGAAAATTTCATACTCGGTTCCGGCTACATTAAGTTTGCCTTTTGAACCGAAGCTGTCCACAGTGCTCATCGCAGGACTCCTCTCGCAACAGTTTCATCTTTGTCGCGCGGTTGACCGCCTGCTAGTTAGGACGCCCTAAGTAGTTCCAGGGCCCGAAAATTGCACACGGCCGGCCCGGGAATTCGGTGCGCGACGTGGGACTACTACGGCCATCGTAGTCGAAAACACCGCCGGCATCACGGAGCCGGAACCAGTAATGCCACGGTCTCCAAGTGGTGGGTATGGGGGTACAGGTCGAAGGCCCGCAGGCCCGCCAGCGTCCAGCCGGAGTGCTGGAAGTAACCCAGATCACGGGCGAACGACGCCGGGTCGCAGGACACATAGGCGATGGCTCGGGGCTGTGCCGCCACCAGTTGGCCCACCACGGCCTTGCCGGCGCCTGCCCTGGGCGGGTCGAGGATGAGGGCGTCGAAATTCCGCGGCTTCTGGCGCAGGACGCGTTCCACCCTGCCCTGTACCACCTCCACCTGGGGAGCCGAATGCAGGTTCTTGCGCGCGTCCCTGCTGGTTCCCCGCGCCCCCTCCACGGAGAGCACGGAGCCGGTCTCCCCCACGGCGTCGGCCAGGACGGCCGTGAACAGTCCCGCCCCGGCGTAGAGGTCGGCGACGACGGCGCCGGGGTGCAGGAAACCGCCGCCCTGCAGGAATTCTGTGACACTGCCCACAAGTGTTTCGGGCGCGTCGCGGTGGATCTGCCAGAACCCCTCGCCGGTGACGCGGTAATCGTGCCCGGCCACCGATTCCTGAACCCAGGTGCGGCCCTTCAGCTGGGTGACGCTGCCCGTCAGCGGATCGAAGCCCGCCACCGAGACATCGGCCGGCAGGTCCGCGGCGATGGCCTTCAGCCGCTTGTCCCTGGTTCCGGGTGCCGGTGCCAGCAGCACCAGGGGCCGGGAACCGTTGGCCGGCGCGGCCACCTCGACGCGTTCGACGCCCTGCAGGTCCAGGTCCCACAGGCGCAAGGCGTTGATCGCCTCCGTCGCCAACGGCATCTCCCGGACGGGAACGATGTACCCGGACCGGTGGGCATGCATCCCCAGCTTGCCACCGGGGGTGACCGAGAAACTGGCCCGGGTGCGCCACCCAAGGCCCCCGCCGCCGTCGGACGCGTCCGCCACGCCCGCCGTTCCTGCGTCCTTCCCCACCCCTTCGACCTCCGTGGTGAGCCCGACGCCGGCGAGGCGCTCCAGCTGCTCGGCCAGGACGCCCGCTTTCAGGCTCCGCTGCCGGGCCAGGGCCATGTGGCCGAACTCGGCTCCGCCCACCGGCGGGTGGCCGTGGCTCCAGGCCCGCAGGGAATCCGCGGGCCGCCAGAAATGCTCCACCCTGTCCGGCGAGGCGTCCAGGACCTCGATGGTGTCCGCACGCCAGAACTTCGCGTCCTCCCCCGCGTCGGTCAGCCGGACGCGGACCTTTTCGCCGGGGATGGCGTGCCGGACAAAGATGACGCGGCCCTCGTGCCGGGCGACGCAGTGCCCGCCGTGGGCCACCGGTCCGACGTCGACGACGGCCTCTTCGCCGGCCCGGCCTGCCGCGTCCACTTCGTGCGTGACGGCGGGGAATGTTCTGGCGGTCATTGCACGTCCTGGAGGTTCTTTGCTTCTTCGGAGGATTTGAGCTGCCACGGCACACTGGCCACCATGACGCCGGGCTCGAAGTGCAGCCGGGTCTTGATGCGCAGGGCGGTCTGGTTGTGCACCAGCTGCTCCCACCACTTGCCCACGACGTATTCGGGGATGTAGACCACCACCAGGTCGCGCGGGGAATCCAGCCGCATTTGCTTGACGTATTCCATGATCGGGGTGACGGTTTCGCGGTACGGGCTGGCAAGCACGGTCAGCGGGACGGGTATTTCCAGCTTCTCCCAGTCGGCAACGGTGTGCGCCGTCTCCTCATGGTCGATGTCCACCGTGATCGCATCCAGCCGGGAAGGCCGGGAGGCCCGGGCATAGGCGAGGGCCCGCAGGACCGGCTTGCGCACGTGGGACACCAGCAGGACGGCGTGGACCCTGGTGGGCAGCGCCCGCGGAGACGAGTCCTCGTCCACGGCGAGTTCCTTGGCCACGTTGTCGTAGTGCGCGCGGATGCTCCACATGATCAGGAAGAGGATGAACATGGCCAGCAGCGCGATCCAGGCGCCCTGTTCGAATTTGGTGATCAGGACGATCACCAGGACCAGGCCGGTCATGCCGAAGCCGATGGTGTTGATGGTCCGGGATTTGACCATCCGGCGCCGGACGGCCTTGTCCTTGGCGAGCTTCAGTTCCCGTCCCCAGTGCCGGATCATGCCCAGCTGGCTGGCGGTGAAGGAGATGAACACGCCCACGATGTAGAGCTGGATGAGCTTGGTGACGTCCGCGTCGAAGGAAATGATGAGCACCAGCGCCCCCGCCGCGAGGGCCAGGACGCCGTTGCTGAAGGCGAGGCGGTCGCCCCTGGTGCGGAGCTGGCGGGGAAGGTAGCCGTCCTGGGCGAGGATGGACCCGAGGACGGGGAACCCGTTGAAGGCGGTGTTGGACGCGAACACCAGGATGACGCCGGTGGCGGCCACCACGATGTAGAACGGGATGGAGCCGGCACCGAAGATGGTCTGCGCGATCTGGCTGATGGCCGGGTTCTGGATGTAGTCCTCCGGCAGCGGCTTGCCGTTGAGCAGGAATTCGGTGGCAGGGTCCAGCACGATGTGCACCTTGGTGGCGTTGGCCAGATAGATGATGCCGGCGAGCATGGCGGCGCCGATGATGCCCAGGAGCAGCAGCGTGGTGGCGGCATTCCTGCTCTTGGGCGGCCGGAAGTTGGGAACGCCGTTGCTGATCGCCTCGACACCGGTGAGCGCGGCGGCCCCGGAGGAGAAGGCCCGCAGCAGCAGGAAGGCGCCGGTCAGGCCCACCAGCCCCTCGTCAAAGCCCGGCGCCGCCACGATCGTGAAGTCGGCGGAGGGGGCTTGACCGAGCTGGCCGGTGGCGGCCTGAAAGACGCCCACCGCCGTCATGCCGAAGATCGAGGCCATGAAGATGTAGGTGGGGACCGCGAACACGCTGCCCGCCTCCTTGATGCCGCGCAGGTTGACCAGGGCAAGAATGATGACACCGATGGTGGCAATGGCCGCCTGCTGGCCGTGGAGCGACGGGACAGCGGTGGTCAGGTACGCCGCCGCCGACGACATGGACACAGCCACGGTCAGGACGTAGTCCACCAGGAGTGCCGACGCAACGGTCAAGCCCGCGAACTTGCCCAGGTTCTCGTTGGCGATCTCGTAGTCGCCGCCGCCCGAGGGATAGGCGTGCACGTTCTGCCGGTAGGAGGCCACGACGGTGAGCAGGACCACCATGACGGCAAGGCCGACCCAGGGCGACAATGCCACGGCGCTGACGCCGGCCAGGGCCAGGGTCAGCAGGATCTCGTCCGGTGCGTAGGCCACGGAGGAGAGGGCGTCGGACGCGAAAATCGGGAGTGCGATTTTCTTGGGCAGCAGGGTGTGGGAGAGGCGGTCATTGCGGAACGGCCTGCCCACCAGCACGCGTTTGACGGCGTTCAGTATTGTCAACACCCCACAAAGTTAGTCTGATTCGCGGGCGATGTCATGACGGCCGCCACCCCGCCTGAAGGGCGGCGGTGACTGTAGAGTTCTAGCTGCACAACCGTGACAGGAATACAAAGGAGAAACTGGTGGCGCATTTCGTGATCATGGGATGTGGCCGGGTGGGGGCAACGCTGGCGCACACGCTGGAGGATGCCGGGCATTCCGTGGCCATCATCGACCAGGACGACCGCGCATTCCGCCGGCTCCGCCAGGGGTTCACGGGCCGGAAGGTCACCGGCGTGGGTTTCGACCGGGACACCCTCAAGCAGGCCGGAGTCGGTGAGGCGTATGCCTTCGCGGCGGTGTCCAGCGGCGACAACTCCAACATCCTGGCGACGCGGGTGGCCCGCGAAACTTTCCACGTCCCGCATGTGGTGGCCCGGATCTACGACCCCGGACGGGCCGAAATCTACCAGCGCCTGGGCATCCCCACCGTGGCCGCGGTGCGCTGGAGTGCGGACCAGGTGCTCCGCCGGATCCTTCCCGAACAGCACCTTGCCGGCGATTTCCGCGAGCCTTCCGGACGGCTGGTCCTGGCCGAACTGGACCTTGACGCCGGCTGGATCGGGCACCGGATCAGCAGCATCGAAAAAGCGGCGGACGTGCGTGTGGCGTATCTCACCCGGTTCGGCGAAGGACTGCTGCCCGACGCCGGGACGGCCTACCAGGACGGGGACACCGTGCACGCCATGCTGCAGGTGGACCGCAGCGCCCAGATCGCCCAGATCCTCGCCAAAGCCCCCGCCAAGGAGTACCAGTGAAAGTCGTTATCGTCGGTGCCGGCAGCGTCGGATCGTCCATTGCCAGGGAACTGCTGGCGCACAAGCATGAAATCCTCCTGATCGACCTCAAGCCCGAGGTCATCGGCCGCAGCGGCCTGCGCGGCGCCCACTGGCTGGTCGGTGACGCGTGTGAACTGTCCACCCTCCAGGGGGCCAAGGTTGAGGACGCCGACGTCGTGGTGTCCGCCACGGGTGACGACAAGGTCAACCTGGTGGTGTCCCTCCTGGCCAAGACCGAGTTCGGTGTGGGCCGCACCGTGGGCCGGGTCAACAACCCCAAGAACGACTGGATGTTCAACGACTCGTGGGGCGTGGATGTGGCCGTCAACACCCCGCAGCTGATGACCGCCCTCGTGGAGGAGGCCGTGGAGATCGGCGACCTCGTGCGGCTCCTGACGCTCCAGACCGGGGTGGCGTCGCTCGTGGAATTCACCGTTCCCCACGATTCGCACGTGATCGGCATGACCGTGGGAGACATCCACTGGCCCGAGGACGCCACGCTGGTTGCCATCCTTCGGGACCAGGCGCCGATCACCCCCAGCCGCGACGACGTCATCGACGGCGGCGACGAGCTCTTCTTCGTCACCACCATCGCCGCGGAGGACGGGCTGCGTGCGCTGCTCTCCTCGGCGCCGGGCAGCATCGACACGCCGCAGCCGGTGGCCGGAAGCCCGGCTGCCGCGGGCGCGCACGGGACGGCAGCGGACGACGACGGCTTCGACGGCTAGTTGCGCAGCCCCTGGCGCGCCGGGGTACTGCGCCGGGGGTGCTGCGCCGCCGCAGGCTCAGTCGCGGGCGGCTTCGGCTCCGGCCGGAGCCGGCCGCGTAACCAGCCACGCGACCCAGACACCGAGAATGTACAGGGGCGCGCCCATGATCAGTCGGGTGGTTGCCAAGGCCGCCAGGCCGTCCGTGCCCATCAGGTAGAGCGGGACCTGCACGATGAGCCGCAGCGCCAGTACCGCCACGATGATCCAGGTGCCCAGGCGGTAGGCCTTGACCCGTGCAGGATCCTTGCGCCAGTCCACGCCTTCGTTCCGAATGAAGCCGAACAGCAGGCCCGCCACCGGCCATTTGACCAAAATCGAGACGACCATCGCCAGGATGTAGGCGGCGTTGGTGATGAAGCCGGGCAGGTAGAAATCCTCCGCCTTGCCGGTGGTGTTGGCCAGCCATGCTGAAATGCCGACGCCGGCAACACCTGCCAGCGCCTGGGTCAGGGGCCGGCGCTGCACCAGCCGGACCACGGTGAACACGGCGGCCGATGCCAGCGCCGCCACCAGGGACAGCGTCAGTTCGCGGGTGATGGTAAACGCGACCAGGAACACCAACCCGGGAACGATGCTCTCCGCGATCCCCTGTACGCCGCCGGCGCTGCGCAGCACGTCCACCCGCCCATCGTGGGTCCGGTGCAGCCCGGCTTTGGCGGCGTACTCGGCCGCCAGCCCAGCCATTGGCGAGGATTCCCCGGCGGGCGTCTTCCGCGGCTCGGGGCCCGGGGCATCGGACGGGTCGGGCTGGTGCGGGGTCATTCGTTCTCCTCGCGGGACAGAATCTCGTAGCGGGGGTTGAAAATGGTGGGCAGGTCCTTGCCGCGGGCCAGCATCCCTTCCACACGCAACAGCGCACCGGCCTCGATGCCGGGGACCCGCCGTCGTCCGAGCCACACAATCCGCAGCCGCGGCGCCCTGCCGCGTCCCGCGCCCGGTCCCGGATGTCCGGCGTCGGCGTCGGCGAGCAGGGCACTGAACTCGGCGGTCCGGTCGGCCGGCACGAAGGTCACCGATTCGACGTGCCCCTCGCACAGGACGCGGCCCTTGTCCGGAAGCTGGTCAATGGGAGTGATCCCGGCGGTGCCACGAAAAGCTCCGGCCGGCTCAGCCGATTTGGGTGATTTCCGGACCACGTTCGGGCTCCTCCAGGGTGGGCGCGGCGGGCGGAGGAGTGGCGGAGGCATCCTTGGGCAGGCGCAGCTGCAACAGGTCGCGCGGCGGCATGGGGCTGTCGCCCCGGACCACAACGACCTTCCGGAACAGGGCTTCAAGCGCTTCGGCGGCCGGCTTTTCCAGGGCTGCCGGACCGCCAAGGACACCGCGGAGGAACCAGCGTGGCCCGTCGACGCCGATGAACCGGGCCACACGGTACCCCTGGCTGCCGTCGGGCAGGCCCGCGGGGAGCTTGGCCACGAGCTCGGTGCCGAAGGCGCCTTCCACTTCTTCGACCTGGCCGCCCTGGGCACCGACCGACTGGCCGATCTGCTCGCGGATCTCGTCCCAGAGCGTTTCGGTCTTCGGGGCGGCAAATGCCTGGAGCTGGAGGCTGGATCCGTTAAGGTCCAGGGTGACAGCCACGACGCGCTGGGTTGCCTCCTCCACTTCGAGGCGGAGCTGCAGGCCCTCGCTGGGCGTGATCAGGAGGGCGCCCAGGTCGACGTAACCGTCGCGGCTGCCGATTTCGGCTTCGTCGAAGGGGCCGTCCTGGCGGCGTGACGGGGTTCCGGACTCCCCCGTACCGGTCTCTGCGGCGGTGAGGGTTTCGTCCGGTTCGCCCGGCTCTGCTTTCTTGGCTTTCCTGCCGAGCCCAAAGACCATGGGTGACTCCTTAGTTATGAATGTGCCGGCACGGACCGGGTCCGCGACGGGTAGTGGCGTGGCAGCGTGGACAGGCGGGGTGTCAGGCTCCGGGGACGCTGAAGCCGCCAGTGGAACCAAACCCTCCGGTGCCGCGCACGGACCCGCTCAATTCGCTGACAGGAATGAATTGGGCGTACTCCACCCGCTGGATCACCATCTGGGCAATTCTATCGCCGCGGCGCAGCTCGATCGGCTGGGAGGAATCGGTGTTGAGCAGGGTAACCGAAATTTCGCCCCGGTATCCGGCGTCCACGGTCCCCGGGGCATTGACGATCGTCAGGCCGTGTTTGGTGGCCAGGCCGGAGCGGGGGTGGATCAGGGCCACGAAGCCCTCCGGGAGGGCGATGGCGACGCCCGTAGGTACAAGCCGGCGCTCTCCCGGCAGGAGCGTGACGTCCTCGCGCGCGCGAAGGTCCGCGCCGGCGTCGCCCGGATGCGCGTAGGACGGGGCTTCCAGTTCCGGATCCAGCATCTTCAGCTGCACCTGGAGGGTGGGCGCGCCCGGGGCCGGGGAGGCTGTTTCCGGGGCAAGGTCTACTGTGGCGGGATGATCAGTCACAGTCACTCACTCTAACCCGCGCCCCCAAATCGCTCCTAGGCGGCCCTGCCGCCGGCGCACGTCCCACAGTGGGGCGGCGCTGCGCCAAGTCGAAATAGCGGGCCAAAGGTGGAAAGCTTGGCGTATGCCCGAATCAAGCCCGTCCGCATCTGTTCCCAGCACTCCGTCCGCAGGGGCACCTGCCGCCTACCGGGAAAAGTTGTGGCCCAACGCCTGGATCTGGATTATCGCTGCCGGTGTTTCAGCAGCCGGGATCCTGGTGTTCGCGCCCATCAGCATGGCGGCGGGTTACACCGCGGCGGCCGTGCTCTTCCTGATCATTACCGTCCTCCTGGTGCTTTCCACCCCCGCCATCACGGTGACGGAGGACTCCCTCACGGTGGGCCGGGCCTCGATCGAACGCCGGTTCGTGGGCGACGTGCAGCAGTTCCGTTCCGGCGAGGCGACGGCGGAGCGCGGCACCCGGCTGAACGGCCTGGCGTATCTGTGCATCCGCGGCTGGATCGACCCCGTGGTCAAAATCGAAATCACCGACCCCGCCGACCGGACCCCCTACTGGTTGACCTCCACCCGGCACCCGGAGCGGCTCGCGGCAGCGCTCGCCCCGCGCTGAAAGCCGCCGCCGGCACCTGCCAGGCCCAGGATCCGGCGGAAAATCACGGCGCGCCCTGCCCCTTGAGCCAAATCCACCCGGCCGGGTGGCAGAGTTTCGGTTGATAGTAATGCCAGGGTGGAGGATTTGTATGCAGGATCTACGGCTTGTAGGCGTGCACGACGACGGGACGCATCTCCTGTTGAGCGGGGCCGGCGGCGAGATGTTCCAGCTGCCGATCGACGAGGCCCTCAGGACGGCCAGCCGGACCACGGGCAAGCCGCGCACTGAGCGGCCCGCCATTCCCATGTCGCCCCGCGACATCCAGGCGCGGATCCGCGCCGGGGCCACCGCGGCCGACGTCGCGGAACTGTCCGGCCTGCCATTGGCCAAGGTTGAACGGTACGAGGGGCCCGTCCTGGCCGAGCGCGAGTACGTGGCCCAGCAGGCGCGCAAGGTGGAGGTCGCAGCGCCCTCCCCCGGCCACGACATTTACCGGTCGGCGTTCGGCGACAACCCGGCCACCCTCGACGACATGGTGGCGCACCGGCTGTCCGCCCACGGCATCGACCCGGCGACGGTGGAATGGGACTCGTGGCGGCGGCAGGACGGTACCTGGACGGTGTCGGCGAGCTTTGAGGCCAAGTCCGGCGGAACACCCGGCATTGGCGAGGAACCGCCCGCCCTGTGGACGTTCAATCCGGGCCGCAAGTCCTTGCAGAACACCAACCGGTGGGCGCAACAGCTCAGCGAACTTGAACCCTTGGACGGGCCGGTACCGGCCCGCCGGCTCACGGCCGTGTCAGACCGTCCCTTTGACTTCGAAACGGACGCGGACACGGCAAAGGCCGCGCCGTCCGGAGAGGCAGGCCCGCCGCAGGCTCCGGGGAAGGAAGCCGACGGCCTGCTGGACATGCTGCGGTCGCGGCGGGGCCAGCGCCTTGGCGTGGACGAGGATTCGGATGATGCCCTGGCACTGCTGCTGACCCATGGCGTGCCGGCAGCCCACCCCCGCCCCTCGGAGATTGCGGCCGAACCCGGGGAAGCGGATCCGGAGGTGGAGGACGGGAAGGGCGACGCCCCCGCCGCGCAGGGTGATTCCTTCATCCGGCGCCGCGACGCGCGGCCCTCGATGTTGTCCCGGCTCAGCCTCCTTCCGCCGCATCGTGACCTTCAGGATGACGCGCTGAAGCTGCACGACGGCGTCAGCACCGACACGAGGGAAATCACCATCGCGGCGTCCCCGCAGAAGCCCTCCGGTTCCGCTCCGGGCGCCGCGTCCGGCGGTGCCGGGCTGGACGAGCTGCTGGGCAGCAACCCGCGCCGTCCGGCAGCCAGGGAGGATGACTCTTCCCCCAGCACGGGCCAGTTGCCAGAAGCTGAGGCACCGGAACGGCCCGCGCGGCCCAAACGCTCCAGCGTCCCGTCCTGGGATGAAATCGTTTTCGGTACCCGCAGCGACTAAAGACCGGAAGGCCGCTCCCGACGCGGCGCTGACTGAGTTCCACGGGGCATGCTAGGATCCCGGAATCCCCTTGGCCAGAGTCAGGCCGCAATCGCCCAGGAGGTCCGCAATGCCGCACACCACCTGCCATATGTCGATCTCGCTGGACGGATTCGTCGCCGGGCCACACCAGAGCCGTGAGCACCCCCTGGGCCTGAGGGGGCTGGAGCTGCACGGCTGGCACATCGGTGATCCACGGGCCAACGACGCCGACAAGATGGCGGACGAATGGCTTATGCGCCCCCGGGGTGCGTACGTGATGGGCCGGAACATGTTCGGCCCCGTCCGCGGCGACTGGGACGAGGAATGGAGTGGGTGGTGGGGGCCCGAGCCGCCCTATCACGCGCCCGTCTTCGTTCTCACCCATCATGAACACGACCCGATCCAGATGGAGGGCGGCACGAGCTTCCATTTCGTGACCGGGGGCTTTGACGCGGCCTACGCCGCAGCCTGCGAGGCTGCCGGTGACAACGGCGTGGATATTGCCGGTGGGGCCTCGACCGTCCGGCAAGCACTGGCGGCGGGCGTGATCGATGAGCTCACCCTCGACATCGCACCGGTTCTGCTCGGTTCGGGTGAACGGATCTTCGACGGCGCTGAATCCTTCGACTTCGAACCCGTCGAGGTGCTCCATTCACCGCTGGCCACCCACATCCGCTATCTCCGCACGGCACACCGGGAACCTGGAGCAGGCGGCTCCCCGGGGTGATCAGTGGGAGACTGCAGGAGTGATTCTTACCCTGGACTTACCCGTAACCCTTCGCACCAGGACCCAGGAGTTTACGCTGCGGCGGGCATCCAGCGGCGACCTCGCTGCCCTGATGCTTCTCCTCGCGGACGACCCCATCAGTGCAGCGAGGGGTGACATTGCCCAGGATTCCGATGCCGACGCCTACCGGTCCGCATTGACGGCAATCGTCGCAGACCCTTCCAACGAGCTGCTCATGGTCGTGGACGAAACAGGCGAGGCAATCGCGACCATGCAGCTCACCCTGATCCCCGGCATGGCCCGGCGCGGATCGACGCGGCTTCTGGTCGAAGCTGTCCGGGTCCGCAGCGACAGCAGGTCAGGGGGAATCGGATCAGCCATGATGCGGTGGGTTATGGAAAGTGCCGCCCCCGCTTTGAAGGCGTCGCTCGTCCAGCTCACCTCTGACGAGGCACGCCGGGACGCACACCGCTTTTATGAGCGACTCGGGTTCGTTGGATCGCACCGGGGCTTCAAGTACCAGGTGGGCTGAAGCCTGTCATAACCACCGCGTTGGATTGCCCCACCCGCGCCGGTCACACGGCAAGGTAGTCCAGGAGAACTTCCTCGAGCAGACTCCGTGTCGAGGGAAGAAACCCTGGGGGCCGCGTGGTGGTTCCCAGTCCTGGTGTTCGGAGGTGTAGTGCCGGCCGGTGGGTGAGGTCCAGCCGGGCGGCTCGTTCATGGTGGCCGGGGTGGGTTCCCAGCCGGTGGTGTGCCGGAGTCTGTGGTGTTTGCGGCACGGTTGTCCCAGGTTGCTGATCCCGGTGGTGCCGCCGTTGGCCCAGGCCAGGAGGTGGTCGGCGTCGTTGTCCAGGGAATTGTTGCTGCACCCGGGGAAAGGGCATTTGCCGTCCCGCAGCATCAGCCAAGCCCGCATCGCCTTGGTCAGCCGGTAACTCCTCCGCCCGATCTCCAGCGGCGCCCCGCCCCGCGGGTCCACGAGCACCCGGTAGAACGAGCCCGCACCGTTGGCCAAGAGCCTGCGCGCCATCGACGGCGGGATCGGCCCGTACCCGTCCAGCATCGCCGGC